>DPWB01000129.1:13760-20341 GCA_003527885.1 Candidatus Competibacteraceae bacterium | reverse complement strand
CTTGAACATTTCCAGCATCCGCTCCGTGACGAAATAACCGCCCACGGCGTTGCCGGCGCCCAATAGCACGGCGAGGAAACCGATAAATTTCTCCAAGCCGGTTTCCGCTTGGCCCAAGGCGACCATCGCGCCGACCAGCACGATGCCGTGGACGAAGTTGGTGCCGGACATCAAGGGCGTATGCAGGATAACGGGAACCTTGCTGATGATTTCATAGCCGAGAAACCCGGCCAGCATCAGGATGTAAATGGGGGAGAAGAACTCGACGACTTGCTTCATGATTTCCATAACGCTTCTCCGATTTTATGGTTATACCAGCTTGCTGGTGGGTTCGTGGACGATCTTGCCATCGCGGGTCAGGGCGCTCTTGGCAATCACCTCGTCGTCCCAGTCCAAATTCATGTTGCCGTCTTTGATCATCGGAGACAGGAAATTGAACAGGTTCTTGGCGTACATCTCGCTGGCGGGAACCGGAAAGCTGCTGGGGATGTTGATCGGACCGGCGATGATGACGCCGTTGTGCTCGATGGTCTCGCCCGGTTTGGTCAGCTCGCAGTTGCCGCCCGATTCGGCCGCCATGTCCACCACGACCGCGCCGCGCTTCATACCCTCGACCATGGCGACGGTGACGATCTTGGGAGCTTCGCGGCCGGGGATGGCGGCGGTGGTGATCACCGCGTTGGCGGCGGCGATGTGCTTGGCCAGCACGTCGGCCTGCTGTTTCTTTTCCTCGGCCGTCAGCTCGCGGGCGTAACCGCCCTCGCCGGCGGCGCTGACCCCGGTGTCGATCATCTTGGCGCCGAGCGATTCGATCTCCTGCCGGGCCGCTGGGCGGACGTCGTAGGCTTCCACCATCGCGCCCAAGCGCCGGCAGGTGGCGATCGCCTGGAGGCCCGCGACGCCCGCGCCGATGATCACCACCTTGGAGGGCCGGATGGTGCCGGCGGCCGTGGTCAGCATCGGGAAGAAACCGCTGGCCAGATTGGCGGCCAACAGCGCCACCTTATAGCCGGACACCGCCGCCTGCGAGGACAGCACGTCCATCGACTGGGCGCGGGAAATGCGCGGGATCAACTCCATGGCGAAGCTAGTAATCTTTTTGTCGCGCAAGCGCTTGACCATCTCCAGGTTGCGGTGCGGCTGCAACACGGCCAGCAGCGTCGCGCCATCCTTCAGTTGTTCCACCTCCTCCAGGGTAGGCGGTTGCACTTTGAAGACCACATCCGCTTCGGCATAAAGGGCTTTGGCGCCATCCACCAGCCGGCTGCTCTTGTAGGCTTCGTCAGGGAAAAAAGCGCTGAGTCCCGCGCTTTTTTCCAGCAGAATTTCCGCGCCGAGCTTGCTGAAGCGGTCGGCCATGGTCGGGTCGAGGGCGACCCGGCGTTCGCCCGAAATCGTTTCTTTCGGGACGGCCATACGAACAGGCATGAGGTTGTCCTCCTGATTTTGTTATGTCTGCCGGGCTTCCGCCTAGCCCGGAAGCAGGTACGAAAAAAGGCTTGTTTAGAGCCTCGTGGAGACGCTGGGTTTGTGTGGTCGGACACGCGCGTCGGCGGCGAAGAACGCACGATGCTGTTAGAATAGTAGCTTAGACTTGAAGCCGCTTAAAGGTGGCGAAGAAATAAGCCGGATTTGCCTGGATTTTCGTAGGCTGAACAATGTAGCGCGGCCCCGCGTCGTTCAGGATGGTTTCACGTTTTTTGCCGAGAATGAGGTAAGAATAATAAGGAACGGGCATAGGTGAAATATGTACGGATTGGAGCAACAAGTCTTGCATACGGATGTGACCGGGATGCCACTGGAGTGGGTTGACTATCAGCAGGCGGTGCGCTTGTATCACGCCGAGCAGGTGGCCTATACCTGCGGGATGATTCTGTATACGGTGCGCGGCGGCGTCAATGCGCGTAGCGGCCAGCAAAGCCTGATCATCGTGAATTCGATCATCGCCACCCAGGGCGGCGCCTACGCCCGGTTGCGCGCCCGCGAGGATTACGTGCCGCCGCTGTCGAACGCCTCGCTGTTCCGGCGCGACTGCAACACTTGCCTGTATTGCGGTGAAACCTTCCACGTGCGCGACCTGTCGCGCGATCACGTCCGGCCCATCGTGCAGGGCGGCGTCGATCACTGGAACAACGTAGTCACCGCCTGCAAGCCCTGCAATCACCGCAAGGGGGGTAAAACCCCGGAGCAGTCCGGGATGCAGTTGCTGGCGATCCCGTTCACCCCCAATCACGCCGAATATGTTTATTTGCAAGGCAAGCGGGTGCTGGCCGACCAGATGGATTTCCTGCGGGCGCACTTCCCGCGCTCCAGCCCGCTGCACCAGCGGCTGGCGCGTTTGTCCTGAGGCCATGGCTGACCGCGCGTCCGGTTTGGGCTTCGTCCCGCTCGCCATCGGATCAGGTTTGCTGCTGGACTTGGATGGCATCCAGATTGGGGCTTGGGCGGAAGAACCGTTGCCCTTGCCGGCCGGAATGACCGCTTACGGCATGGTCACGGCCGGCCAAGCCCGACTATCCGACGCTGAAACCGGCCTTTTTGCCTTGCGCGCGGGGATGTTTTTTGTCGTCCCCGATGGGGGAGAGATCAGCGGCGGTGGCGGTTTGGTCATCACCCTGCCCGGTTATCGGGGTTTGCGGCAAATCGGTGGCCCGCTGGAGGCGGCGGGCCGTCTGCGTTACATCGACGGCTGTAGCGATACCTTGCTGGTCTGCCCTCCCCGTCTGGGCGAGCCTTGCCTGAATCACCTGCACATCCCGCCGCATACCGATCAGACCCCGCACACGCACCCCTCGGTGCGAGTCGGGGTCATTTTGCGTGGGTCCGGCGAATGCCGCACGCCAGATGGCGTTTATCCCTTACGGCCGGGCATGGGCTGGTATATCCCGACCGGTTGCCTGCATTCCTTCTTTACGGAAGATGACGCGCTCGACGTGATCGCTTGGCATCCCGACAGCGATTTTGGGCCGCGCGACGACGATCATCCGATGATCAATCGCACGCTGATTCCCCGTTAGTTGGCGGCTCTCGCGCAATGGGGGGAGCCGGCCCGGAAGGCGATGGCGCTTCGACCATTTGTTCGTGCCAGAGCAGGAAGGTCATCAGCATCCATAGCTTCAAACCGTGTCGCAGGCCGGGAACGCCTTCCATCTCGTAATTCAGTAGGCGTTTGACGTAATCGGGATTGAAAAGACCGCAGCGCTGAAGGTTCTTGCGCGAGAGCAAATGCTCGCCGTAGCGCCGTAAGTCGCCCTGGAACCAGAACCGTACCGGTACCATCATGCCTGATTTGGGCCGGTCGATGATCGGTTGCGGCACGATGTCCCGCACCGCTTTTTTGAGGACGCTTTTTTCCACCGCGCCTTCCAGCTTGGTAGTGGGCGGGCACCTCATGCTGGTTTCGATGATGCGCCGGGAAAACAGCGGCGGCAGCGCCAACACGCCATTGGCCGCCGTCATTTTCTCCACTTTGACCAGAATCAGATTGGCGCCCTTGAGCCGGATGTTCATGGCCATGAGTTTGTTGATGAAATCCTGCGGTTTCGAGGTCTGGAAAAAAGGTTCCAGCAGGCCGATCAAGGCGGCGTCGCCACCCGCTTCCCGGCGTAGCGCGGGGTCCAGCAAGGCATCGAGATCCTGGTAACAGCGCTGAAAAGCCCGCAGGTAGTTGCGTTCCAGCCAGCCGTTGGGCGGTTCGCCCGGCAAAGGGCCATACAGCCGGGCCAGCAGCATCGGCAGATTTTTGGGGCCGCCGAAACACGGATCGCCGCCCTCCCCGTTTAGCACGATCTCCGCGACTTGGGCGGCGGCTTGCGCCAGTAGATAGTTGGGAACCGTCACCGGATCGCCGATGGGATCGTCCAACCGCCAAATGATGTCGCGCAACCGTTCGACGAAATGGGCGGGGCGGATTTCCAACCAATGATGGTCGGTCCGATAGCGATCCACCATCAACTGCACGAAGTCGTTTTCCCGCTGGTACTCCGCGCCGAAATGCACCGAGAAGGTGGGGAACCGCGCTTCGGGGCGCTGTCTGGCGGCAACGGCCAGCACCGCGCTGGAATCGATGCCGCCCGATAGAAACATCGCGGGCGGTCGATGGGGTTTGACGGCCAAACATTCCGCCACCGATTGTTCCAACGCCGCGCGCACCAGGGTTGGGTAATCTTCAGTCGCACTCGGTATTTCCGCTTCCAACGCTTCAAAGCAAAAATGTCGGCGCACGCTAGCTTGACCGCGCCGGAAGCGCAGGATGGAACCGGGCTGCAATTCCTCGATACCTTCAAACATGGTGCCGACGCCCGGTACGAAACTGAAGGTGAGATATTCCGACAACGCGCCGGGACGCAACCGGCGCGGCAGATCGGGATCGGCGAACAGCGCCTTAATCTCGCTGGCGAACAACAACCACCCTTGACGCACGGTCCAATACAGCACTTTGACGCCGGCCGGATCGCGGACCAGAAAAATCGAATCCTCTTGACTTAAAGCCAAGACAAACGCGCCGGTCAACCGTTCGAGCGCGGGTTCGACGGCGGGCGTTTGAACGAACGTCGCCAGCAGTCGATCCGCGGGATTTTCGAATTCTTGCCGGATCGGCGCACCCTCGGATTCAAATAGCGCGCCCGCATAACCGAGCAGTCGATCGTTTCGGCGCGCGAGCTGGCGCTCGTGATTCCAGCCGGCGAGGCCATGCCCGATCTCCACCGTTTCACCGGTTGCCAGCGTACTTGCCGCGCGCTCCCAGCCCAAGGGGCAACGGTGCACCAGCAGCGCCGCCATCCGTTCCAGCAATCCGTCAGCCGATGGTCCGCAATAACCGAACAAACAAGGCATAAAGGCACTTACATCCTTGCGTTCGATCAGCCGAAATCGTCGATTTCGACGCCGATTTCAATTCCGGCGGCGTCCGGCGCGGGCAACAGCAGAAGCCCGCCGATCACCGCCGCGCCCAACAGATTCATCAACGGCTTAGGCCCCAAACAATCAACCGGAACCCGATAGCCCGCATTTAACATCTGCTGGTGGCGGGCGCTCAACGAACCCTTGCTTTGCCGGCCCCGATCCGGCAGCCACGGCAAACGCGCGCCGTTCTTCGTCACCTCCGAGGAAAGGCCGATATCGACCAAGCGTTGGCCCGCCAGCGGCCATTGCGGGTCCGATTCCAGTTGCGCCTTGAGGTTGAAGCCTTTTAAGGATGCATCGTGCAGCAATTGCACGGGGATATTGGGATGTTGGCGCAAAAAATTCCGACAGGTCTCCACCACGCGCTTCGGATAACCCGAACGGCTGACGACGGCGGTTTTATGGTTGGCGTGAAAGCGGTTGCGGACCAGCATATCCACTAAATCATCGCGCTCCACCACCAAAATCCGTTCGGGCGCGTAGCGAGCATCCGCGGGATTGTCCGTTGGAGGTTGATCCAAAAACGCCTGTCCGTCGGCCAGTTCGGCGATGGGATGCGCTTGTCGGTAGCGTTGCAGCAGCTTGCGGGCCTTGGCCAGCGGCAGCACCGTTTTCTTGCGTTGGGTCCGCCAAACCGCAAACAGCGTTAGCAAAATGAATACGACGATGGCGATACTCCAACCGTGCGCCACAAAGAACGCAACTCCGGCGACGAGACCAGCGAAAACGATTCCGCCGATCAATGCTTGATTGATCTTGTGCCGCCAGTAACGACATAGTTCCAATTCCAGTTGGGTGGCGGTGAAGCTGTACTGACCGTTATCCGACAAGCGTTTGACGATTTGCCGCACCGTGTAATCGCTGATGGTGTCGACTCTTTTGCGCAAGACGAACTGGTAGCCGCATTTGCCGCAGCGGCTTCCGTCGCGGTAGCGTTGGTTGTGGTTGCAATCGGGACAGCGCATGGTTTTCTCCGTTGGGGGCGCGCTCCTCAGTGTAGGCGCTCGATGTTTCACGTGAAACCTTCGGCGGCGGTTTGGGGCGAGATTGGTTTACTTCATCCGGCAACGCCGCATCCCGAGATGAATCCCAAGCAGTCGCCGGGCTATACTTAACCGTTATTGCTTCAGGAACACACTTTGGGGGCGGCTTTGCCGTCCCCTTCGGATTTTGGAGGCGCTCGTGCGCGATGTTTCAACGTTTCAAGGGCTGATTTTGGCCCTGCAAGAGTATTGGGCCGGCCAGGGCTGCGTGTTGCTGCAACCCTACGATATGGAAGTGGGCGCGGGAACCTTTCATCCCGCTACGTTCTTGCGCGCGATCGGACCGGAACCGTGGAGCGCCGCTTACGTGCAGCCCTCGCGCCGTCCCACCGATGGTCGCTACGGCGAAAATCCGAACCGCCTCCAGCACTATTATCAATATCAGGTGGTCATCAAGCCCTCGCCGTTGGAGCTTCAGGAACTTTACCTGGGATCGCTCGAGCAACTCGGCCTCGACCCGTTGATTCACGATGTTCGTTTCGTCGAGGACAATTGGGAATCTCCGACCCTGGGTGCGTGGGGGCTAGGCTGGGAAGTGTGGCTGAACGGCATGGAGATCACCCAATTCACCTACTTCCAGCAGGTCGGTGGCTTGGATTGCAAACCCGTTACCGGCGAGATCACCTACGGCCT
>DPWB01000129.1:4414-13455 GCA_003527885.1 Candidatus Competibacteraceae bacterium | reverse complement strand
CGAGATCACCTACGGCCTGGAACGGATCGCCATGTACCTGCAAGGCGTGGAAAGCGTGTTCGATCTGCTCTGGACCGACGGGCCGTTGGGGCGGGTGACTTATGGCGACGTGTTCCACCAAAACGAGGTGGAAATGTCCACCTACAATTTCGAGCGGGCCGATACCGCCGCGCTGTTTGGCTGGTTCGACACCTGCGAAACCGAGAGCGCGCGGTTGATCGCGCTTGGCTTGCCCTTGCCGGCTTATGAAATGACCTTGAAAGCCTCCCACACCTTTAACTTGCTGGATGCCCGCAAGGCGATTTCCGTCACCGAACGCCAGCGCTATATCCTGCGGGTCCGTACCCTGGCGCGGGCGGTAGCACAAGCCTATTACGATGCCCGCGCCGCCCTCGGTTTTCCGATGCGCGCCCGCCAAGTCGCCGCCCAAAGCCAGGAGGCTGCCCGTGTCTGAACGCCGCGATCTGCTCATTGAAATCGGCACCGAGGAACTGCCGCCAAAAGCGTTGTTCGATCTGGCGCTGGCGTTTGAAAAAGGCATCGGCGAGGGTCTGGCCAAGGCGGGGTTGCCGAACGACGCTATCCGACGTTTCGCCACTCCACGCCGTCTGGCGGTCTTGATCCACCGTCTGCCGGCCCAGCAACCCGACCGCCAGTCGGAACGGCGTGGGCCGGCCTTGAGCGCCGCCTTCGGCCCCGACGGCAAGCCCACTAAGGCGGCGGAAGGCTTTGCTCGCTCCTGCGGGGTGAGCGTCGCCGAGTTACAGCGGCTGGAAACCGATAAGGGAAGCTGGTTGATCCACGTCAGTACCGAAGCGGGCGCGGCGACCGCCGACTTGATTCCCGGCATCGTCGAAACCGCGCTCGCCGGGTTGCCGATCCCGAAGCGGATGCGCTGGGGCGATCGCGACGAGGAGTTTGTCCGGCCGGTGCATTGGGTGGTCTTGCTGTTTGGCGATGACATCATCCCCGCCAGCATCATGGGTGTCAAAACCGGTCGGGAGACGCGCGGCCATCGCTTCCACCGTCCAGAGCCGATCCCGCTGACCGCCCCAAGCGAGTACGCCCGGCAACTCGCTTTTGAGGGTAAGGTGATCGCCGATTTCGCCGAGCGGCGCGATAAAGTGCGCGCCCAAGCTGAGGCGGTCGCTTCACAGTTGAATGGAACGGCGGTCATTAAACCGGAATTGCTCGATGAAGTGACGGCCTTGGTCGAGTGGCCGGTGGCGCTGGCCGGCAACTTCGAGCGACGCTTTCTCGACGTGCCTTCCGAAGCGCTGATCAGTACCATGCAGGATAATCAGCGCTATTTCCCGGTGGTGGACGCGGATGGCAAGCTGCTGCCGCACTTCATCACCATGACCAACCTGGAAAGCCGCGATCCCGCTCAAGTGCGCGCCGGTAACGAACGGGTCATCCGGCCACGCTTCAGCGACGCCGAATTTTTCTGGAATCAGGATCGCAAACAACCGCTAGCGGCGCGACAGGCCGCCCTCGAACAGGTCATTTTCCAGCAGAAGCTGGGGACCGTGGCCGATAAGAGCCGACGGGTGGCCGCACTGGCGCGCTTTATCGCCGAACACGGTCGCGGTAACCCGGACTGGGCGGAACGGGCGGCGCGATTGGCCAAGTGCGATCTACTGACCCAGATGGTGCAGGAGTTTCCAGAGCTGCAAGGGATCATGGGCCGCTATTACGCCCTGCACGATGGCGAGCCGCCCGAAGTCGCGCAAGCTCAGGAAGAACAGTACTTACCGCGCTTCGCCGGCGACCGCTTGCCCGTTTCCGCCACCGGCCGCGCCCTGGCGCTGGCTGACCGGATCGATACCTTGCTGGGGATTTTCGCCATCGGCCAGCCGCCTTCGGGCGCCAAAGATCCCTTCGCGTTGCGACGGGCCGCGTTGGGGGTCTTACGGGTTCTGATCGAGGGAGAATTGAATCTCGATCTGGCGGCCACGCTGGAGCGCGCCGCCGCCGGTTTCGAACCTGCCGTTCGGGCCGAGCAAGTGGTCAAGACCGTTTTTGAATTCATATTAGAGCGGTTGCGCGGCTATTATCTGGATCAGGGAGTGCGGGCCGATACCGTCGAAGCGGTGCTGGAATGCCAGCCGAGCCGGCCGTTGGATTTCGGCCGCCGCGTGCGCGCCGTCGATGCCTTCCGGGCGCTGCCGGAGGCGGCCAGCCTGACCGCCGCCAACAAACGGATCCGCAACATCCTCAAAAAAGTTGAAACCGTGTTGCCGTTTGCGGTTCAACCCGAGCGGCTGGTCGAGGAGCCCGAACAGGCGCTGGCCGGCCGGCTGGCGGAATTGGCCTCCGAGGTGACGCCGCTGATGGAAAGCGGTCTCTATGCGGAAGCGCTCCGCCGACTGGCCGCTTTGCGCGAACCCGTGGATGCCTTCTTCGATAGGGTGATGGTCATGGCCGAGGACCCTGCTTTGCGCGACAATCGCTTGGCTTTGTTGAACGAGCTCAGCAGCTTGTTTCTGCGGGTGGCGGATTTTTCGCGGCTCCAGGAATGATGGGCCAAGGGCGATGTTTCACGTGAAACATCGCTTGGGAATGCGCTGCCGGATGTTCAAAAAAATGCTGTTTCACGTGAAACAAACGCCCGTATGCTGATGCCTGATACCGGCGCTGATACTCGATAATCAGAATGAAATTGATCATCTTGGACCGTGATGGCGTCGTCAACGAAGAGTCGGACGCTTTTATCAAATCCCCCGAGGAGTGGATACCGCTCCCTGGCAGTCTCGAAGCCATCGCCCGCCTCAGCCATGCCGGTTACCGGGTCGTGGTGGCCACCAATCAGTCGGGGCTTGCCCGAGGGTTGTTCGACCTGCACACGCTCAACCTGATCCACCGAAAAATGCATCGGATGGCGCAAGAGATGGGCGGCTTGATCGATGCGGTTTTTTTCTGCCCGGATGTGGATGAAGCCAACCCCTTTCGCAAGCCCAATCCGGGTATGTTTTTGGAAATCGGCCGGCGCTTGAAATGCGCTTTGACGGGGGTGCCGGTGGTGGGCGATAGCGCGCGGGATATTCGGGCGGCTCGCGCGGCCAACGCCTGGCCCTTGCTGGTGCGGACCGGTAAAGGCGCGAAAACGCTCGAACAGGATTTGGGGATTTGCGCCAATGTAGAGGTGTTCGATGATCTGGCCGCCGTGGCCGATTTCTTGATCGCCCGTAGTGGCTGAGGGTCCGAGCCGAACCGTTATGTCTGTCCGAGCCCATCGTTTTTCCTTCGCCGTTGTGAACTTATTCTTGCGATCGTTGCTATTTTCAGCGGGCATGTTGATCTCGGTCGGGATCGTCGGCCTTGCCATCGTATTGAGCTTTTTTCTTCCCTTCCTCTATCGCTATCGGATATCCCAGCTTTGGGCGCGCTTCAATATTTGGTGGCTGCGCGTGACGTGTGGGATCGCTTATCGGCTGAGCGGCACCGAACATATCCCCGACCGCCCGGTCGTCGTGATGGCCAAGCATCAGTCGACGTGGGAGACGATTTTTTTTCATCAGTACCTGCCTCCCCTCGCCTGGGTTTTGAAGCGCGAGCTGCTGTGGTTGCCGTTTTTCGGTTGGGCGCTGGCGTTGCTGCGCCCGATTGCGATTAACCGTGAGGCGGGCACCTCGGCGGTCAAGCAGGTCATCCGGCAGGGCGTGAAGCATCTGCGGCAAGGGCAGTGGGTTCTGATTTTCCCCGAAGGGACGCGCACCTCGCCCGGCGCCCGTAAGCGTTACGGGGTGGGAGGCGCGGTGCTCGCCACTCACGGTCAATATCCGGTCCTGCCGGTGGCGCTCAACGCCGGCGAATTTTGGCCCCGACGGGGATTTCTCAAATATCCCGGAACGGTTCAGGTAGTCTTCGGTCCTTTGATTGAGAGTGCCGGCTATTCGGCGCAGGAGCTGAATCAAAAGGTGGAAGACTGGATTGAAGGCACCATGACGCAAATCAGCACCGTGCCGGTCGCCGCGCCATCAAGCACCAGCGGATAAATCATAACAAGAGGAATTTCGTCCCATGGCGTTCGCCAACAGCCAACATACCGTCAAACGCTTCGATGCGGAAATCCAGCAAATCGTCAATCTGGTGTTGGAGATGGGCCAGACGGTGGAACGGCAGGTTAGCCGCGCCTGTGAGGTTTTTCGAACGGTCGACGCCGATGCGGCGCGAGAAGTGATCGCCGGCGATCACGCGGTGAATCGCTGGGACATGGAAATCGATCGAAGCTGCGTGCGCTTGCTCAGCCGCCGGCAACCGATGAGCACCGACCTGCGCCTGGTGATGTCGTTGAACAAGGCGGTCAACGACCTGGAGCGAATCGGCGACGAGGCTAAAACCATCGCCGAAAGAACGCTGAGCATTCACGGGCGCGGCGTTCGGCTGCCCGGCGGCCTTCCCGCAGAAGTGGATCAATTGGCCGCAATAGCGAGCCAGCGCATCAATCTGGCGCTCGATTGCTTGGCCCGAATGGATATCGA
This sequence comes from Candidatus Competibacteraceae bacterium, assembly GCA_003527885.1. GTDB lineage: Bacteria > Pseudomonadota > Gammaproteobacteria > Competibacterales > Competibacteraceae > Competibacter_A. The sequence continues at coordinate 8,971 of DPWB01000129.1, read as the reverse complement.
GCAATCTTGGACGCTGGTTCGCGCGGACAAAGCAGACGATGTGTTCCAGGCGATCTTGCACGCGTTGAGCACCCGTACCCCGGACGGCGAGCTGGCGGTGGCGACCCTCATCGATGCGACGATCGCGCTGAAGGCCCTGAAGCGGGTCGCCGAGCGGGCGCAAAACCTTGCCGAGTACGTGATCTATATCATCGAAGGGCAGGACATTCGGCACAATATTGGATGAGCGCAGCAGCGGCGGGTCGGGTGAACCGCCAGTAGCTGCCGAGCCCTTTACAGCGACAGTCCGCGCAGGTATTGGGCAAGCTGTTGTTCCAGTTTATCCAGGGCGCCGCGTTTTTCCTGAGTGCTGGCATTCAATCCTTCAAGGGCGTTTTCCTGAGCGTCGAGCTTTTTGAGATAGCGCTTGGCGAGATCGCTGTTGGCCGGCGCGCGCGTCAGATTTTCCCGCAAGCGCTCCTGGTCCTTGAACAGCGCCTGCCGCTGTTCTTCCGCTTGATCGATTTCCCGCTTTAGGGCGTCGGTTTGACCGCGCCACTCTCCCAGCTTGGCAAACGCTTGTTTCAGCGTTGGCCCAAGTTCGCTGGAAGCGGCGTAGGCCATCAGTTGCTCGGCGTTGAGATCGGTCAGCGCTATCACTTCTTCCAGGTTGTATTGCAAGACGACCTGCGTCTGAGTTTCCGCATTCTTCTTCAGCACTTGCGGGACGCGGTAGGCATCGGGCGTCAGTTGCACCGTCGCCGGATCGGGAGCCACCAGTTTCCAATCCCCTTGCTGGGGTTGTTCGATCCAGAGCAAGCGGTCGTCGGCGTGGAGGCTCTTGATCCGGTAAGTGGTTGTGGCCTTTTCCAGCGTCGTCGAACGGAACACGCCATCGCTGATCTTGCCTTGGCTGACGGTGCTGGTTTGGTCCTCGGTTTTATTGACGTTGACCTTGGTGTCGAGCGCGAAGCTGACCAACCGTTTGTCGCCGACGGGCAGCGCGGATAAGCGGCCGTCGCCCAGATAGTTCATCCGCTCGTAGATGGTGATGACGCCCGGCGGCAGGCTGGTCGGGGTGTCGTTGGTCAACTGGACCGAGGCCAGAGGATGGTTCGCCTGAGTGGAAGGTTGAAACAGACTGACCCGCAACGTGGGGATGTTGCGGTCGGCGATGGGCAGCAGGACGGCATAACCGTTCTTGACGCTGACCGGGGTCGGCAGGGTAAACAGGACTTGCTCGACGCCTTCGGTACCGGTGGCGGGTTCTCGGTGAGCCGCATCGCTGGCGCTCTCCCGCACGCCGCCGTACATCTGCTTGTCGAATGATCTACGCAACTGATTTTCGGATGCGCTGGTGCGTTCTTCTGAGTCTTGCAACGCCTGCGCGGCCATGGCGGCGGGAGGGGGAGCGGCTTGCAAGGGCTTCGCCAGCTCCATCGCCACCGTGCCGGTATCCAGCCGTGGCAACACCCGTCCCAGTACTTCGACCGGCACTTCCGGGCGTTTGACGAAATACGCTTGATATAGCGCTTGGCGGAAGGTGACGGGATTGCCGGAGGCCAGCGTCAGTTCGACCCCTTCCCAATCTTGCCCGCTCATGTTTTCCAGCAGCGCCCAACCCTGTAGGCGGCTTTGCACCGGGGTATTAGGCTGGGCGCTAGCGCCCAGGTTCAGGCGATAACTGGTTTTCCACAGCGGTGCTTCCACCACGTACCCGGCGCGCACGGTGCGCTTGCCGGCGCCCTTGACGTGCACCCGCAAGGTGCGGCTGTTTTGCGCGCGGTGTTCGCTGACGGCGGTGAGCGCTTTTTGCACCTGTTCCTGCAAGACAGGATCGGTAAAACGCAACGCCTCGATGTCTTCCAAAATCGCTTGCTGTAAACCCTGCGGAGTCATCACGGTGATGCGATGACGGGTGGTGCTGCCGAGCTTATCAGGCAAGAGTACGGTGTCCGCCGTCACCTTGAGCAAGCGGCCCTTCAACGCGCTGCTTCCTTTAATTTCCACCTCCGCGCCCTGCAAGGTATTCAGCAGTTCAACCGGCGACGCTAGAGCGGCGGCATTGAACGGCAGGTCGCGGAAAATCTGATCGAGCGATTCTTTTCCGGGCAAGGTGATGGTGTTGACGGCGCCAAGATCGTCGTAGACGATCAGGCTTTTCAAGATATCGTCCATCTGGTTGAGAGGCGCTTCCAGCGTCAATTCGGTCGCGCCCTCGACTTGCGCTTCGTATTCGAAATAACCCACGCCGCCGCTGGACAACAACACCCGCTTCAAGGTCAGGGGTGCGGCGGATGAGGGGGTGGCCATAAGCCCTCCTAGAGCGATGATGAGCGAACAGCGTGCCAGCCAAGCCAAGCGCATTTTACTTTTCATGAATTTCCCGTGATAGGTTGCTGTTGTAACTCGCGATCCAGTTCTGCCAGCCGTTGCGGCGTGCCGATATCCCGCCAAGCGCCGGTAAAGTGCTCGCCACTGACCTGATTGATGGCCATGGCCCGGCGCAGCAGCGGTCCCAACGGGAAGCGTTCCGGCCTACAACCGGCAAACAATTCTGGCCGCAAGACGCTGACGCCGCTGAAGGTCAGCCGTTCCGTACCCGACTCCCCTACTCTCCCATCGCCATCCCCCAGCGAAAAATCCCCTTTTGCGTGGTGGGGCGGATTGTCCACCAGCACTAGGTGCGCCAGCCCAGCAAGCCTGGTGGACAAGCGCGCAAACGGATAGTTTGTCCACACATCGCCGTTGACCACTAAAAACGGTCCCGGTCCGAGCAAGGGCAGCGCTTGAAAAACGCCGCCGCCGGTTTCCAGGGCGTCGGGCGGCTCCGGCGAGTAGGCGATCCGGACGCCCCACCGGTGACCGTCGCCCAAAGCGGCCGGCAGCTGTTCGCCGAGATGGCCGGTATTGACGACAATCTCGCGAAAGCCCGCCGCTTGCAACGCTTCCAGATGGTGAACGATTAACGGTTTGCCGGCGACTGGCAACAGCGGTTTTGGGGTGTGATCGGTGAGCGGGCGCATCCGTTCGCCGCGTCCGGCGGCCAGGATCATCGCCTTCACGCCGCCGGTTCCCAGCGGTCGATGCGATGCGCCAACAGCAGATCGCCCAGCGCTTTCAGCTCAGGATAGCGGCCGGCGACCGCCAGCACGTAGCCCAGAGTACGAGGAATATCGTGGAGATAGCCGGGCTTGCCGTCGCGCAGGTTCAGCCGGGCGAAGATGCCGGTGGCTTTGAGATGGCGCTGTACGCCCATCAGATCGAACCAGCGCAAGAACTGCCCGGTATCCTCCAAGCCGGCCATGCCGAGCGCCCGCAACCGCGCCCGATGCGTCAAGGCCCAGGCTTCGACCCGCTCGCGCGGCCAAGCGATATAACAATCCCGCAGCAAGGACACCAGATCGTAAGTCACCGCCCCCACCACCGCATCCTGAAAATCCAGCACGCCCGGATTGTCCGGCGCGGTCACCATCAAATTGCGGGAGTGATAGTCCCGATGTACCCAAACGCGCGGTTGTTCCAGCGCGTTGTCAGCCAGCAGGGCAAATGCCCGGTCCAGAATATGATGCTCGTCCTCGCGCAGCTTCAGACCGACTTGGCGGCCCAGGAACCAATCCCGGAACAGCTCCATTTCCCGGTGTAGCAGCGCCGAATCGTAGGGCGGCAGCAGGGATGAGCCGGGATCGCCCCCGACTTGCAACCGCGCCAGCGCCTCCAGCGCGTCGCCGTACAAGCCGGGCACGCTGCGCTCGTCGAGTTCCGCCAGATACTGGCGGTCGCCGAGATCGGTCAGCAGCAGCAGACCCCGGTCGAAGTCGGCGGCCAGCACCTCGGGCGCATTCAAGCCCAGCCCGCGCAGCGCTTGGGCGATGGCGACGAACGGCCGGCAATCCTCCTTATCCGGCGGCGCGTCCATGACGATGCGGGTCTGGCCGTCGTACCAAACGCGGAAATAACGGCGAAAACTGGCGTCGCTGGAAGCCGGGGCGATGCGGGCCGGGGCCATCGGCAGCACGGCGTGCAGCCAGTCCAGCAGGAGAATCTGTCGGTCGTTCACGCAAGCGAGCTCCATCCGGGTGTGATTGCAGCAGGCATCAATCTATGCGATGTTAAGAGCTTTCAGCAACGTGTTAAACCGTGTTCCGTGATCCCTTTACGTGTTAAACCGTGTTCCGTGATCCCTTTACGTTTACCCATTTTAGCGACGTGCACGGCGTTGGCGTTTTGGCCGGTTTGCGATACCCAGGCCAAACCCCCGCCACCCTCTTCCAGCGACTGGATTCAGTGCGAAGCCGACGAGCTAATGCAGGAAATCGTTCCGCTCGACCCGAAAGCGCCGCCCGCGATTGAGTCGCCTATCCAAATCGAGGCCGGTCGGGTCGAGTCGTCGCCCACGCAATCCTTGCTGGAGGGCGATGTCAAGCTCAGCCGGGGGGCGCAGCGCTTGCGGGCCGAGCGTATGACCCTGGACCGCGCGACCGGTCGGGCGCGAATCGAAAGCCCGTTCACCTACGGCGATAACCGGCAAGCCGTGCGTGGCAAGCAGGCCGAAGTCGATTTGAACGCCGAAACCGG
>DPWB01000129.1:2237-4180 GCA_003527885.1 Candidatus Competibacteraceae bacterium | reverse complement strand
GGAGACGCCAGCTATTCCACCTGCAAGCGCGGCCGTGAAGCCTGGGCGCTTCGCGCGCACCGGATGAATCTGGACAGCGTATCCGGTCGCGGCACGGCCCGCGATCTCGTCTTCGCGCTTTGGGGAGTGCCCGTCCTGTATTTGCCGTACTTGTCCTTTCCCCTCAACGACGAACGGCAATCCGGTTTCCTGTTCCCGCGCGTGGGCAGCACCAGCGCCACCGGCTTCGATCTGGCGGTTCCTTATTATTGGAACATCGCGCCGAATCAGGACATGACCGTCACCCCGCGCGTTATGACCAAGCGCGGAGCCCTGCTGGGCGCGGAATATCGCTTTCTCAGCCCCAAAAACCAGGGTCAGATCAGGCTGGAGTACATGCCCACCGACCGCCATTTCGACGGGGACCGCGGTTCGTTCAACATTACCGACCGCGCCGCGCCGGCGCCGAATCTGTATACCGATTTGCGCTATGAATACGTGTCCGATGACGCCTACCTCCGGGACTTGAGCAACAATCTGGATTTCCTGACCGCCAACTATCTGGAGCGGCATCTGGAGGCGCGCTATTACGGTGACTGGTGGCAAGCGCTGGCGCGGGTGCAAGGCTATCAGATTTTGAACCCGGCCCTCTTCGCGCAAACCGGCAAGCCCTACCAACGCTTGCCGCAGCTGTTGTTCGCCGGGGATTGGCCTGCCGGCGCGAGCGGCTTGCGCTACCAACTGCACGGTGAACTGGTGAATTTCCAGCAGACCGATGTCGTGACCGGCGCGCGGCTGGATCTGTGGCCGAGCGTGGGTTGGGCGTTCGAACGGCCGGGTTGGTACGTCAAACCTCAAGCCGGCTTTCGCTACACCGGCTATCAGCTCGACGACACCGCGACCGGCGCCGACGATGCGCCCTCGCGGTCCACCCCGGTCGCCAGCCTGGACAGCGGGCTGATCTTTGAAAAGCCGCTGCAAGCCGACTGGCTGGGCATCGGCGCTGGAACGCAGACCCTGGAACCCCGCCTGTTCTATCTCTACGTGCCCTACCGCAACCAAGACGGTATCCCGGTTTTCGACAGCAGCCTGATGGATCGCGATTACGATTGGCTGTTTCGCCGCAACCGCTTCACCGGCGCGGATCGGCTGGGCGACGCCAACCAACTGACCGCCGCTGTGACGACCCGTCTGATCGACGGCGCCAGCGGCCGCGAGCGGCTGCGCGCCAGCGTCGGCCAGATTCAGTATTTCGCGGATCGCCGGGTGACCTTGGATCCGGCCGAAGCGCCCGAGACCACCGATAATTCCGGGCTGATCGCCCAGGGGCAACTGAACCTGTCATCCCGCTGGTCGCTGCAAGGCGGCATCCAAATGGAACCCGATAACAGCGAGGTGCTGCGAACCGGTTTCGATGTGCGCTATTACGCCAATACCCGGCAGTTGCTCAACATCTCCTATCTGTTGGACCGTGATCAGCCGGGTTTCGATTTGGGCGATCAAGTCCACTCGGCGGACGTGTCGGTGTTGTGGCCGTTGAGTTCGCAGTGGCGGTTCCTGGGGCGTTGGAATCACGCGCTCAATACCGGCCGCAATCTGGAAACCTTGGCCGGCTTGGAATACGAGGATTGCTGTTGGGCGGTGCGCGCCGTGGCGCGCCAGTATCGAAACAACGCCTCTGAGGTCGATTCGCAGACCGCTTTTTACATGGAATTGGAATTGAAAGGCTTGTCCCGGCTGGGCACCGGTTTGGAGGCATTGCTGCAAAACTCGATTCTCGGCTATCAGACGTTCCGTTATTAGCTCTCACTCCCCGAACTTCAAATGAAAAAGCTGCTTTTCTCCGCAATGCTTTGCTTGGTGGCGTCCGCCGCGCCCAGTACTGGATCGGCGCAACTGGTGTTCGGTCCCGGACAAGAGGCGCCGGGCAGCGCGCTGGACGCCATCGTGGCGGTGGTCAACGA
>DPWB01000129.1:0-1984 GCA_003527885.1 Candidatus Competibacteraceae bacterium | reverse complement strand
CCCGATCCCGCCGCGTCCGGTGCTGGAACGGCAAGCCTTGGAACGGATGATCGTGGCGCAATTGCAGGTTCGCGCGGCCGAGCGCAACGGTATCACCGTCGATGACGCGACGCTGAACGCGGCCATTGAAACGCTGGCGCGCAATAACAATATGAGCTTGGCTCAAATGCGGCAAACCGTCGAAAAGGACGGGCTCAGCTACGGCAAATTTCGCGATGACGTGCGCCGGGAAATCATGGGCGTGCGCTTGCGGCAGAAACTGGTGGATAGCCAGCTTCAGGTTTCCGAACAGGACGTGGAAAGCCTGCAACGCCAATTGGCCGGACAAGGCGGGTTCGGCGCCGGTGCGGAAGAGGCTGGCGGCGTTGGCGGCGCACGCCAGTACCATATCGCCCATATTCTGATCGCACTGCCGGAAGGCTCCTCGCCGCAACAGATCGAAGCGGCCCGGCGGCGGGCCACCGACGCGCTGGCCCAATTACGCAAAGGGGTGGATTTCCAGCAACTGGCGGTGAGCGAGTCCGCCGGCCGGCAGGCGCTGGAGGGCGGCGACCTCGGTTGGCGGAGCGCCGAGCAACTCCCGACGCTGTTTGCCAGCGTGGTTCCCAAGCTGCGGCCCGGTCAGCTCAGCGAACCGATTCGTAGTCCCGGCGGTTTTCACATCGTCAAATTGCTGGAAGCCAGAGGCGGCGAAGCGCCCGCGCCCGCCCGGCAAGCGCCCGCGCCCGCCCGGCAAGGGCTGGTGACGGAAACCCACGCCCGCCACATCTTGCTCCAGAACTCCCCGCACTTGTCCGACGATGAAGCGCGCCAACGGCTGGACCAGTTGAGGCAGCGCATTCAAGGTGGCGAGGATTTCGCGGCGCTGGCCAAAGCCAATTCCGACGATGTGACCTCCGGCTCGCGCGGCGGCGACTTGGGTTGGGTGGCTCCGGGGATGATGGTCCCCCAGTTCGAGCAAGCGATGGCCGCCTTGCAGCCCAATCAAATCAGCGCCCCCTTCAAGACGCAATTCGGCTGGCATATCGTTCAGGTGCTCGAACGCCGCCAAGGCCGGGCCTCACCCGAAGTGGAGCGCGTCCGCGTCCGCGAGGCATTGCTCCGGCGTCGCTCCGACGAAGAATGGGAACTGCTGTTGCGGCGGCTGCGTAATGAGGCGTATGTGGAAATACGCCTGGAGCCAACCGCCGCTGCCGCCGTACCGACCGGGCAAGAGCCGGCGTCGACCGTGCGCTGAATTCGGCGCTGAATTCGGCGTGAACGCGCGGGAACGGTCGCATCGGCCTCGCAAGCGCTTCGGCCAGCACTTCCTTCGCGACTCCAGCGTCATCGCCCGGATCGTGGCGGCAATTCAGCCAAAACCGGGCGAGCGGCTGGTTGAAATCGGTCCAGGATTAGGGGCGCTGACCCGACCGTTGCTGGAAGCGGCCGGCGAACTGGACGTGGTGGAGCTGGATCGCGATTTGTTGGAACCGTTGCGGGCGCGCTGTGCTGGCGCGGGGGTACTGCGCATCCATCACGCCGATGCGCTGGAATTCGATTTCGCCGCGTTGCGCGGGGTTGGCCCTCGCCTGCGGCTGGCGGGTAACCTGCCCTACAACATTTCCACGCCGCTGCTGTTCCATCTGCTGGAACAAGCCGATCAGGTGCATGATCTACACTTCATGCTGCAACAGGAAGTGGTGGAACGGATGGCGGCCAAGCCGGGAGAAGGCGCTTACGGTCGCTTGACGGTCATGCTGCAATACCGCTGTCGGGTGGAAGCGTTATTCGAAGTCGAACCGGAGGCATTCCGACCGCCGCCCAAAGTGCGGTCGGCGGTGGCGCGCTTGGTTCCACGTGAAACATTTTCGGTCGCGGTCCGCGACGAGCGCGGCTTTGCGGAGGTGGTGCGGCGGGGGGTCTCCCCCCTCTCTTTTTTACTCCTTTCTCTGCCGCCGAGCGATCTCGTGGAGATCTGGGGGGGCGCCGTCTCATTAAAAAA
>DPWB01000128.1 GCA_003527885.1 Candidatus Competibacteraceae bacterium | reverse complement strand
GTATAGGACTGCACGCGCCAGCGATAGCCGAGGGCCCGAAAAACGGCGGTGACCGCCGCCAGCGCTTTTTCCGCTTGCGGGCCGGGCAGCGTCCATTCGGCTTGCTGGTGAAAACCCCGCAAGGAATGGAGCTGAACCCGGGTGCGAAACCGCAACATTTCCCGCAACATGACGGGCACCTGCCGGTACAGACAAACGGTGGTGGACAAAATCAGGAAGGCGAGAATGCCCAGAAACCAGTTCGTCCCGTACACGTCGTAAAGCCCCAACCCCCGAAACACCTCGAACCAGAAGGGTCCGAACTTGAGCACGTAGTTGGAATAGGGCTGGTTCTGCTGGAGGACCGTGCCGATGGCCGAGGCCACGGCGATCACCACCAGCAGCGTGATGGCCAGATTCATCGAACCCAAGAATTCCAGCAACACCCATTTCAGGGTACGCCGCGAAATGACGCCGTCGGAAGTGATTTCGTTCACAGTGAGGTCAGAGAGCGTGGACGGACGTTTTTTCTGACCCGACCTGCGGAAAAGCGTTCCTCACCCGTGGACCGCAAGAAGGGGCTTCCACAAAAAAGGGTGACCGCTTTGGCCACCCTCACCTACCGCGAAGCTGACTCAGCCCGACTCGCTGGCGCCTATTGCAACCCCTGTACGTAAGACGCAACCGCTTTGATTTCCGGGTCGGTCATCTTGGCGGCGATGGCGCGCATCATCTGGCCGGCGTCGTTGGCCCGCTCCACGGCGCGGAACGCCTTGAGCTGGAGTTCGAGGTACTCGGCATGTTGGCCGGCGATCGCCGGGAATTTGGCGGCGGGATTGCCGGCGCCGACGGTGCCGTGGCAAGCCGCGCAGGCCGAAACGCCGCTGTTTAGATTGCCGCCCCGGAACAGCGCCTCACCTTGAGGGGCCAGCTTCGGATCGGCCGCGGCGCGGACCACCTGTTGCGAGGCGAAATAGGCGGCCAGATCTTCCATATCTTGCGGGCTCAGCGGCGCGACCATGCCGAGCATGATCGGGTTGGCGCGTGTGCCGCTCTTATAATCCTGCAACTGCTTGAGCAGATAATCGGCGCTCTGTCCGGCCAGCTTGGGATATTGGGCGATGGTGCTGTTGCCGTCCGCATTATGACACGCCGCACAGGTTGCGGACTTAGCCTTGCCCGCAGCGGCATCGCCGGCGGCCAGCGCGGCGGTAGCGGAACCGAGCAGTGCGCACGTCGCGGCGATCACAACATATTTTTTCATTTTTAGAGGGCTCCTGTACGATGACGGTATTCGGTTCGGGCGACCGGTCGCGCGCGGAAAAACCATGGGTGGTCCAACGGGCGAGTCTCGCGCGGTCGCGGCGCTAGAGTGATTATCTTAAAATGAGTTCCACTCGCCAAAAGCAGTGATTTATATATCAGTTTCGGCTTCCAAGTTCAATGAGAAACCCCAGCGATCCTAGCTCTATTCAATCGGGTTCCGCCGCCCATCGCTACCGCGCCGCGCGTTTCTCGAACAGCGTCAACGCCTTTTCGCAGCTACCCCCCGATACCGGCCGGGAAGTCGCTTTCGCCGGCCGCTCCAACGCCGGCAAATCCAGCGCGCTCAACCTGCTGACCGGACAACGCGGGCTGGCGCGGACCAGCAAAACTCCCGGCCGCACCCAGCTGCTGAACTTTTTTCTGGTGGAGCCGCAGCGTTTTCTCGTGGATCTGCCCGGTTACGGCTACGCCCGCGTCCCCGAGCCGATCCGCCAACACTGGCGCGTCCTGGTCGAACGGTATTTACGCGAACGCGCGTCCTTGCGGGGCCTGCTGCTGTTGATGGACGTTCGCCATCCGCTGACCGAGCTGGACCGGCAACTGCTGGACGGCTGCGCCGCGCGGCGCTTGGCGGCCCACGTACTGCTCACCAAAGCCGACAAGCTAAGCCGCGCTCGCGCGGCGCTCGCGCTGCGGCAACTGCGGGGAACGTTGGGGACCGATTTTCCGGGGGTCACCGCGCAGCTGTTTTCAGCGCTGAGCGGCGCGGGCGTCGCGGAAGCCTGTTCCCGCCTGGATCAATGGCTGGATTTTTGAACCCGGCTCAACCGTTCCCGTGCGCGGAGGGCGTATCGGACTCCGTCTGCCAGCCGCTGGCCAGCAAGCGCGCCTGCAAGGCCTGGCTCACCAATTCCCCGATCCGCTCCAGAAAGAAAGTTCCGACCCCCGAATGAAAGCGTCGGACATCCGAGCTGCCCACCGCCAGCAGGCCGCGCCAGTTGCCGCCGATCAGAGGAATCAACGCGGCCGAGGCGACGTTCGCGTCGCCCTGACCGCCCAACACCGCCGCCTGTTCGGGGCTCAACCGACCGCACTGAGGCTGGCCGGCCCGGAACACCTCCTCGAATAACCCCACCACGTCCGGCCGCAGGAACTCCTCCACGGCGCTCAAGCCGGCGGTCGGCGGCTCCGCCAGACACAGCACGATGCAATCGGCCTTGAACTCATCGCGCAAGATCGCCTTGATGCCGTGCAACAGCTCGTCCAGGCCGCCGCGCGCGTCGAGCAAAGTCAACGCCAGCCGCTGCACCCGTTCCGCCAACCGGTCATTGTCACGGGCGATCGCCACCAGCTCCAGCAATTTATCGTGCAAGCGCTGGCCGCGCTCCCGCAGCAGGCGATTTTGATACTCCAGCAGCGACACCGCCGGCTTGCAGGGATGGGGAACCCGCAAGCTCTCCACCAGATCGGGATGGTCGGCGAAAAATTGCGGGTGTCCGCGCAGGTAGGCGAGCACCGCCAGCTCAAAGTCCACGGAAGACAAACCCTCGTTCACGACTCGATCCACCCTTCGAACACTGTCGCCACCGGCCCGATCATGGTGACCGGCTCCCCCTCGCCAGACCACTGGACGTTCAACTCACCGCCTTCCAATTCCACGCGCACCTCCGGCCCCAACAACCCCCACAGCCGACCGACCACCACCGCCGCGCACGCGCCACTGCCGCAGGCCAAGGTTTCACCGACGCCGCGCTCGAACACCCGCAAGCGGATCCGATCCGGCGCCACGACCTGCATGAAACCGACGTTGGTCCGCTTGGGAAAGCGGCCATGCCGCTCCAGCAGCGGCCCCAAATGGGCGACCGGCGCGCGCCGCACATCGTCCACTTTCAAGACAGCGTGCGGGTTGCCCACCGATACCACCCCGATTGCCATGTCCATCCCATCGGCGGCGATCGGATAATGTTTAGCCCTTTCGGTGGCAAAAAAAGGAACCTCGACCGGCTCCAAGCTCGGTCGCCCCATATTCACCGCCACTTGGCCATCCGCCCGGATGTTCAGATGAAGCAACCCGTTGGCGGTGGCGACCCGCAACTCGTCGCGGTCGCTCAGGCCACGGTCGCGCACGAAACGGGCGAAGCAGCGCGCGCCGTTGCCGCACTGTTCCACTTCGCCGCCATCGGCGTTGAAGATGCGATACCGAAAATCGGCGTCCGGCCGGTCGGGCGCTTGCACCAGCAACACCTGATCGCAACCGATCCCGAAATGGCGGTCGGCCAACTGGCGAATTTTGGCCGGGTCCAGTACCACGGTCTGGTCTCTTATACACATCTCCGAGCCCACGAGACCGTACTAGATCTCGTATGCCGTCTTCTGCTTGAAAAAAAAAAAAAAATATGAACATATCAGTCATGGTTATGAG
>DPWB01000233.1 GCA_003527885.1 Candidatus Competibacteraceae bacterium | reverse complement strand
GGACGAACCGACCAACGATCTGGACGTGGAAACGCTGCGGGCCTTGGAAGAAGCGCTGCTGGCTTTCGCCGGCTGCGCGGTCATCATCTCGCACGACCGCTGGTTTCTGGATCGGATCGCCACCCACATCCTGGCCTTCGAGGGCGATTCGCGAGTGGTGTGGTTCGAGGGCAATTACGCCGACTACGAAGCCGACCGCAAGCGCCGGCTGGGGGTGGAGGCCGATCAGCCACACCGGATCAAGTACCGCAAGCTGGCCTGATGGCGGGCCGCATTCGGGCTCGATCGGCGGGAAGCGACCGGGCCTGAAGCATCAACCCGGCAACGGATTGCCGTTCAGCCGCCGCGCAAAGCCGACCAACATGGCGGCGGTCGCCCCCCAGATATAGCGATCCTCAAAAGGGATCACATAAAAGCTGCGCTGCTGGCCTTTATAGACCAAGCTGCGACGTTCGTGATTTTGCGGGTCGAGAATGAAGTCCAGCGGCACCTCGAACGCCTCGGCCACTTCGAAAGCATCCAGCGCCAGCTCGAAAGGCGGGGTCACGAAACCGACCACCGGCGTGACCAGAAAGCCGGTCACGGTTTCGTACAAATCGAGAAAGCCGGCGATTTCCACCACGTGCCGGCGGTGCAGGCCGATTTCTTCCTCCGCCTCGCGCAGCGCGGTGGCGACCGGGCCGTCATCTTCCTCCTCGGCCCGACCGCCCGGAAAACTGATCTGTCCGGCGTGATGTTCCAGATGCGCGGTGCGTTGGGTCAGCAACACCGTATAGCCCTCGACCCGTTCCACCAGCGGCACCAGCACCGCCGCCGGGGTCAGGGCGCGTTCTTCGCGCGCCATCCCGGCCACCGCGTGATCGCCGGTGATGGCTTCCACCTGGTGGGTGGAATGCAAGCAACGGCGAATCCGGTCACGCAGCGTGGCGTGATTCACGCCTCCTCCAAGGCCACGCCGAACAGGCTGTGGTAATTGGCGCTGGTGACGGCGGATACCTGCTCCAGCGACTCGCCCCGCAACCGGGCGACAAACTCCGCCACATGCCGCACCCAGGCCGGCTGGTTGGGTTTGCCCCGGTGCGGTACCGGGGCCAGATAGGGCGAATCGGTTTCCACCAGCATCCGCTCCGCGGGCATCCTCCGGGCAACCTCTTGAATTTGCTTGGTATTTTTGAAGGTCACGATACCGGAAAACGAGAGGTGAAAACCCAGCTCCAGCGCCTGTTCCGCCATGTCCCAATCTTCGGTGAAGCAATGCAGCACGCCGCCGATTTCACGCGCGCCCTCCTCCCGCAAGATCCGCAAGGTATCGGTACGGGCATCGCGGGTATGGACGATCAAAGGCTTGCCGACCTCGCGCGCGGCGGCGACATGGGTCCGAAACCAGTCCTGCTGGCGTTGCGCGCTGTCCCGGCCGTAGTAGTAATCCAAGCCGGTTTCCCCGATGGCGACCACGCGCGGCTCGCGGCCCAGCGCGACCAATTCGGCCACGGTCGGCGCGCGGCCGCCGTCCTCGCTGGGATGCACGCCCGCCGACAAGGCAACCTGGGGATAAGGTTCGGTCATTTGCGCCAACGCCGGCCAGCTTTCCAAATCGGTCGCCACGCTCAGCAGGCGCGCGACGCCATTGGCTTGGGCGGCGTCCAGCACGCCGGCGAGCCCGTTGGCAAACCGAGTAAAATCGAGTCGGTCCAGGTGGCAATGGGAATCGACCAACATGTCGGCTGAACCGGCGGTCACATGGTGTTGGTCGCCTGCTCGGCGCGGGTATAACCGGCCAGCAAGGCATCGATTTTTTTTTGGAGGTTGGAGCCTTCCGCGCCCGCGAACTGGATGCCGACCCCCATCTGACGCCCGCCGGGCGTGGTTCGGTAATTGATCCAGATCACCTTGCCGGTGATGGCGAAGCGTTCGGGATCTTCCAGCAGCGTCAGCAATAAAAAAACCTCATCGCCCAGTTCGAACGATTTTTCCGTCGAGATAAAAATACCCCCTCCCTTGATAAACGGCATATAGCTGGAATGCAGCATGGCCTTATCCTTGATGGCGAGGGAAATGACACCTTGGCGTGGAGCACCAGACATAACGTTCAACCTTCAATAACAGGCGGCGACGACCGGCCGGAGCCAACACCCTCCGCGCCGTCACCGAAGAACACTTCCAGGGACAGTTGCGCGTTGACCTGGCTCGTCGCGCACAAAACCGACAACCGCACGGCCGAATCCAGCCGTTCGAACAGCTCGCGCGCCGACCACCGATCGGCCCAGCGCCGCAACAGCGCGCGCAGGTCAGGATTTCCCAAGCGAGGGGACCCGGAACTCATCTTAAGCCGAATCAGATCGCTATGCCAACCGACCAACCAGCGTAGATTCTCGGCCAGATCGCCCTGCCCCCATGTTTCCGCCGCCCGCACCGGGTCGGTCGTGCCGCTTAGAACGCGATCATAACTGTCGATCAAGTGTCGGCGACGGTTCCAGCGCGGCGGATCGGCCAGCGCCAGCGCCGCCAGCGGAGCGCCGCCAGCAACTTCCAGCAAAATTTGTGCCTCCAATCCAGCCGCGATCCGGGATTTCAGCCAGGGAAGGGTCTCCCCGACCGGTGGCGGCTCGAAACGCAGCTTTTGACAGCGGCTGCGCACGGTGGCGGGCAAGCGAGCCGCTTGGGAAGCGACCAGCACTAACAGGCTGTTACCGGGCGGTTCTTCCAGGGTTTTCAACAGGCTGTTGGCAGCGTTCACGTTGAGGCGATCGGCCGGTTCCAACACCGCGATCTTGTGGCGGCCATACTGCGCGGTGAACCCCAGAAAATCGCTCAGTTCGCGGATTTGATCCACCTTGATGGCCTTACCTTCCTCCGAGGGCTGCACGGCCCGGTAGTCGGGGTGGCTGCCGGCCTGAAACAGGTGGCAGGCCCGGCAGCGCGTGCAAGCGTCACCCGCGGATTCCGGTGCTTCACACAACAAGGCGGCGGCCAGACGGCGGGCGAAAACCCGTTTGCCCAAGCCCTCGGGCCCCGCCAGCAACCAGGCATGGGGCAACCGGCCTGCGGCGCGGCGCGACTGAAGCTGCCCCCACAGCGGTTCGTGCCAGGGCAATCGCTCAGCCACCGCACCGCTCCAGCCAGTTGGCCAGCACGGTTTCCACTTCAACTCGAACCGCGTCCAGCGGCCGGTCGGCATCAACGATCCGGTAACGCTCCGGTTGCTGGCGGGCGCGTTCCGAATAAACCGCCCGCACCCGCTCGAAAAAGGTCGCTTGCTCCCGCTCGAAGCGATCCGCCGCGCCGCGCCGGCCCGCGCGCTCCAAACCGACCGCGACCGGCAGGTCGAACAGCAAGGTCAAATCGGGTTTTAAATCGCCTTGGACCCACGTTTCCAAAACCGCGATGTCCGCCGACGGCAGGCCGCGCCCGCCGCCCTGATACGCGTAAGTGGCGTCCGTGAAGCGGTCGCACAACACCCAGTAGCCTGCGACCAGCGCCGGGCGGATCACTCTTTCGAGATGTTCGGCGCGCGCGGCGAACACCAACAGGGTTTCGGCGGTCAGCGCCATGTCGCCATGGCGGTGATCCAACAGCAAAGCGCGGATGGCCTCACCCAACGCCGTACCACCCGGTTCGCGCGTCGAGATGACCCGCTTGCCCGCGCGCTCCAGAAAAGCGTGCATGAAGGCCAGTTGGGTCGTCTTGCCGGCGCCCTCGCCACCGTCGACGACGATGAATCGCCCCGACACCTTACGGCCCTCCCCCCTTCGATTGGTACTGCCGGACTGCCCGGCCATGCTCGGCCAGCGTCGCTGAAAAGATATGGCCGCCGTTGCCGGTCGCCACGAAATACAAGGCGTCGCCGGACGCCGGGTTCACGGCCGCCGCCAGCGCCGCCGCGCCCGGCAGCGCGATCGGCGTCGGCGGCAACCCCTTGCGGGTGTAAGTGTTGTAGGGCGTATCGGTGCTGAGGTCCCGCCGGCGCAGGTTGCCGTCGAAGGCTGGGCCGAGCCCGTAAATCACGGTCGGGTCGGTTTGCAGCAGCATCCCTTTTTGCAAGCGCCGCGCGAACACACCCGCCACCGCCGGCCGCTCCGCCGCCAGCCCGGTTTCTTTCTCGACGATCGAGGCCAGAATCAACGCTTGATAGGGGTCTTTCAGCGGTAAACCCGGCGCGCGGTGGCTCCAAGCCTGCTCCAGTTGCCGGTCCATCGCCAGCAACGCCCGGCGCAGGAACGCTTCGTCCGTGGTTCCAGAGGGAAAGTGATAGGTGTCTGGAAAAAACCGGCCCTCGGGATGCTCGCCAGTTCGACCCAGCCGCGCCATGATCTCGGCGTCGCTCGCCTCCCGCAGGGTCTGGACGATTTTGGGGTGCGCGACCAGCGCCTGTCGCAATTGCTGGAAGGTCCACCCCTCCAGCACGACCAGGGTATGCTGGATGACCCGCCCGGCCACGATCCGATCGATCAGAGCGCGCGGGGTCGTGTCGGGGGTGATGGCGTACTCGCCCGCCTTGAGCCGCGCCGCCAAGCCGTTCAGCCGGACGTAGGCTTCCAGATAGGGAGCCGACCGCAGCAAAACGGGCTGCTCCGGTAACTCGCGCGCGATATCGCCGCTGTCTCTTATACACATCTCCGAGCCCACGAGACCGTACTAGATCTCGTATGCCGTCTTCTGCTTGAAAAAAAAAAAAAAACGCCAACA
>DPWB01000261.1:9393-20379 GCA_003527885.1 Candidatus Competibacteraceae bacterium | reverse complement strand
CCATCTAACTTCCTGTGTGTCTCGTTTTCTTTTTTAAGGATACGGCGACCACCGAGATCTACACTAGATCGCTCGTCGGCAGCGTCAGATGTGTATAAGAGACAGGTTCATCGGTTTGCGCTACACCCGCGCCAAGCGTCGCAATCACTTCATTTCGTTCATTTCTTTAAGCTCGATGGTAGGCATCGCGCTGGGCATTACCGCGTTGATTACCGTGATCTCGGTGATGAACGGCTTTCAGGAAGAAGTGCGCGGCCGAATTCTGGCCATGACCCCGCACGCCACCATCAACCGTTGGAACGGTGTGGTGGACGACTGGCGCGCGGTGCGGGATTGGGCGCTGGAAGATTCGCGGGTGCTGGGCGGAGCGCCGTACATCCGCGGCGAGGCGATGCTGAATCATGGTGCGCTGGTCAGCGGCGCGCTGGTGCAGGGCATTCTGCCGCCCGAGGAGAAGCGGGTGTCCGATATCGACGGCAAGATGATCCAGGGAGCGCTAGACGATCTCCGGCCCGGCGAGTTCGGCATCATTCTCGGCAAAGAGCTGGCCAATAGCTTGGGGGTCATGGTGGGGGACAAGGTGACGGTGATCACGCCGCAGGCCAGCGTGACGCCGGCGGGTATTCTGCCGCGCTTGAAGCGCTTCGATGTGGTCGGTCTGTTCAAGGCCGGCATGTATGAATACGACCGGGGATTGGCGTTGATTCATGTCGATGATGCGGCCAAGTTATTCCAATATCCCGATGGCGCGGTCAACGGTGTGCGTTTGAAGCTGCGCGATTTGTTCGTGGCCCCGCGCCTGTCCCGTGAATTTGCCGGCAAGTTGCCCGAGACCTTCACGGCGCGCGACTGGACCCAGGATCATGCCACCTATTTCCGCGCGGTCCAGATCGAGAAGACCGCCATGTTCGTGATTCTGACCCTGATCGTGGCGGTGGCGGCTTTCAACATCGTCTCGATGCTGGTGATGGTGGTGACCGACAAACAGGCCGATATCGCGATCTTGCGCACCCTGGGCCTGACGCCGCTGGGGGTGATGGGGATTTTTATCGTGCAGGGAATCGCCATCGGGCTGATCGGCACCCTGTTGGGGTTGATCGGCGGCGTGGCGTTGGCGAAGAATGTGGATGTGGTGGTGCCGTTCATCGAGCGGGTGTTCAGCATCAAGATATTGGCTCCGGACATTTATTTGATCAGCGATATTCCCTCGAAAGTGCAGTGGGGCGATGTGGCCACCATCGGGTTGGTGGCGTTCGGTCTGGCGACCCTGGCGACGCTCTATCCGGCATGGCGGGCCGCGCGGACGCAACCCGCCGAGGCGTTGCGCTATGAATGAAGTAGGGCGACGGCCGGAAGGGGTGGTATTGGAGTGCCGGCAACTGGCCAAGGCGTTTCGACAGGGTGAGGAGCGGTTGGAGGTGCTGCGGGAGATCGACTTCGCGATCCGGCGCGGCGAGCGCGTGGCGGTGGTGGGCAGCTCCGGCTCCGGTAAAAGCACGCTGCTGCATTTGCTGGGCGGCCTGGATACGCCGACCGCCGGTACGGTCTGGGTGGCCGGCCAGGAATTGAGCCGGATGAGCGACGCGCAGCGGGGCCGGTTGCGCAACCGCTGGCTGGGTTTCGTCTATCAGTTCCACCATTTGCTGCCCGAGTTCACGGCGCTGGAAAATGTGGCGATGCCCTTGTTGATTCGGGGCGATTCACCGCGACGGGCCAAGGAGCGCGCGAGCGCTTTGCTGGAACGGGTCGGCTTGGGCCAGCGCTTGACCCATCGGCCGGGCGAATTATCGGGCGGCGAACGGCAACGGGCGGCGGTGGCGCGGGCGTTGATTACGGAGCCGGCTGGCGTGCTGGCCGACGAGCCGACCGGCAATCTGGACCGACACAGCGCCGAACAGGTTTTCGACCTGATGCTGGAGCTCAACCGCGATTTGGAGACCAGCTTCGTGATCGTCACGCACGACCTGGAATTGGCCTCCCGCATGGACGCGATCTGGCGCTTGACGGACGGGTTGCTGGTCCGGGAACGCTGAATCCTTGGCGACCCGCCGATGCGTCTTGGAGCTGTCGCCTTTCTGGCGGGTGTTCTGGCCCTGCATTCTTTGCCGGAGTTACCGGCGCGGAGTTGGGCGCTGGCGCTGCCGGTGGTGGCGCTGTCGGTTTGGGTTCCGGGATTGCGGTTGCCGGCGTGGGGCTTGGCTGGATTTCTCTGGGCGTTGCTGTGGGTTTCACCGACGGCGAGTCTGCCTGCGGGGTTGGAAGGGGCCGACCTTTGGCTTGAAGGCTGGATCGCGTCCCTTCCCGACCGTGACGGGCGCAGCGTCAGTTTCGAGTTTGTGGTGGATCGGGCCCGGCGTGAGGCACGGCCGGTTATTGCACTGGGCAATCAACGGGTGCGCCTGTCGTGGTGGGACGACGCCGACCGTGAGGATGCTGCTCCGGCGGAGGTGGACCGATCATTGCGGGTCGGCGACCGCTGGGGTTTTGCGGCCCGTTTGAAGCGGCCACGGGGTCTGGCGAATCCGGGCGGCTTCGATTACGGGCGCTGGCTTTATGCCAAAAGGATCGCGGCGACCGGCAGCATCCGGGCAGAGCCAGCGCCGCGCTGGCTGGCGCCGGCCGAACGCTATCCGCTGGACCGCTACCGGCAACAGGTCGCGGCCAGTTTCGCGCGGTCGCTGCCCGGAAATCCCTTTACCGGCATCCTGACCGCTTTGTCGGTCGGGGAAGAAAGCGGGATTTCTCCGGGGCAATGGGAAGTGTTCAACCGTACCGGCACCGGTCATTTGCTGTCGGTGTCCGGCTCGCATATCGGTCTGGTCGCCGGGATGGCGTTCGCGCTGGTTTGGGGGCTTTGGAGCCGGTTGCCGGCGCTGGCGTTGCGCTGGCCGGCCCCGCGCGCGGCGGCGCTGGCGGCGTTGGCGGCGGCGGGCGCTTACACCCTGCTGTCCGGTTTGTCGGTGCCGGCGCAGCGTTCGTTCCTGATGGTGGCGGTGGCGATGCTGGCGCTGCTCGGGCAACGGCCCGTCGCGCCCAGCCGGGTTTTGGCGCTGGCGTTGCTGGTGGTGCTGGTAGCCGATCCAACCGCACCGCTATTGGTGGGGTTCTGGCTGTCCTTCGGCGCGGTGGCCGCGATCCTTTACTCGGTCAGCGGCCGTTGGCGCGAGCAGCGCTGGCTCGGTCGGACGGTCGGCTTGCAGCTCAAGATTACCCTGGGGTTGCTGGCGCCGACGCTGGTGTTCTTCCAGCAGTTTCCGTTGCTGTCGCCGCTAGCCAACCTGATCGCGATACCCTGGGTCGGATGTACGGTGTTGCCGTTGAGTTTGCTGGCCGCCCTGGCGGGGTGGTTCGACACGGCGCTGCAAGCGGTGGTGTTGCAACTGGCCGCGCTGACCCTGGAAGGATTGTGGCAGATTCTGGCCTGGCTGGACCGACTGCCCGGCCTGGTGCTGTATCGGCCGGCACCGCCGTTGTGGGCGCTGGCCTTCGCGCTGCCGGGTATCGCCTTGCTGCTCACGCCGCGCGGCTTGCCGGGCCGCTGGTTGGGTTTGCCGCTGTGTTTGCCGTTGCTGTGGCCACCGGTCGCCGCGCCCGGAATCGGTGGATTTTGGTTTACCTTGCTGGATGTGGGGCAGGGGCTGGCGGCGGTGGTCAGAACCCGACAGCATGTGCTGGTTTACGATACCGGGCCACGCCTGGGGACGCATCTCGATGCGGGTCGGGCGGCGCTGGTTCCGTTTCTGCGCCAGCAGGGGATATTGCGGGTGGATACGCTGTTGGTCAGTCACGCCGACAGCCAGCATACCGGCGGGGTGCGGTCGCTGCGGGAATTGGTGCCGGTCGAGCGGATTTTTACCGCCTCGCCGGAACAGACCCCCATCGCGGGGGCCGAACCGTGTCGGGCCGGTCGGACGTGGGAATGGGATGGGGTGCGGTTCCAAATTTTGCATCCGCCAGACGTTGGGTTTAGCGGCGATAATGCTTCTTGCGTGCTCCAGGTGGCTGGAAGGTCAGGTCGGGTGTTGTTGCCGGGCGATATCGAGACCCGCGCGGAAACCGCCTTGGTCGCGGCGCACGGGGCCGGGTTGGCCGCCGAGGTGCTGGTCGCGCCGCATCACGGCCATCGCAATCTGTCGGATCCGACCTTTTTGGACGCCGTGCGACCGCGCTACATTCTGTTCGCGACCGGCCGCGGTAACCGGTTTGGCTACCCGCGTCCCGAAACGGTAGCGCGCTATCGGGCCACGGGCGCTACGGTGCTCGATACCGCCAACGAAGGGGCGCTCACTTTTCGGTTGGAGCCGGGTAGGGGTCTGGAGCCGGAGCGCTACCGCCGCGATAACCCCCATTACTGGGCGGCGCCTTGATCGGTCGCCACTTAAAATCCAGTATCATGGTTCGATCTTGAGTTAGAGAAGTGGACAGGCGAATGCTGGAGTTTGTGACGTGCTCGATCTGATCAAGGCTGGCGGCTGGCTGATGGCGCCGCTTTTGGCCTGCTCGCTGGCGGCGACTATCATCATTTTCGAGCGCTCGCTGGCGTTGCGGCGGGCGCGGGTTTTGCCGGCGCAACTGGTGGCGATCTTGCGGCGCTGGGCGGAACGGCGTGCGGTCGATCGGGAGGATCTCGATGCGCTGGCCTTGGATTCGCCGCTGGGCCGAATCGTGGCGGCCGGCTTGGGCTATCGCGGCCACGGTCGCGACATTCTCCGGGAGCGGGTCGAAGACGCCGGCCGCCATGTGGTGCATGAATTGGAGCGGTTTCTCAACGCCTTGGGCACCATTGCCTCCATCAGCCCCTTGTTGGGGCTGCTCGGCACCGTGGCCGGCATGATCAAGATTTTTCAGATCGTCTCGGTCCAGGGCAACAGCAATTTTGGCCTGCTGTCGGTCGGTATCGCCGAGGCGCTGGTGACCACCGCCGCCGGCCTGACCGTCGCCATTCCCAGCGTGCTGTTCTACCGTTATTTTCATGCCCGCGTGGACGAACTGGTGGTGGATATGGAGCAGGAAACGCTGCGACTGATCGATGTGTTGGACGGCGAAAACCCGCGGGAACAGCGGCCGTGAAGCTGCGTCCCGGCCGCCGCGAGGAGCCCGAACTCAATCTGGTGCCGATGATCGATGTGGTGCTGGTGCTACTGATCTTTTTCATGGTCGCCACCAGCCTGCGCCATCAGTCGGAGCTGGAAATCCGCCTGCCCGACGCCTCGGGCAAGCCGATGCCGGGCGCCGTGGCGCAACTGGAGGTGGCGGTCGACGCCGCCGGTCGTTACGCCGTCAACGGCCGCTTGCTGGAAACCGCCGGCGCGGCGGCGTTGAAGGAAAGACTGTCAGCCGAGGCGAACGGCCGCTCTTTACCGCTGACCGTCAGCGCCGATGGTCGAACGCCCCACCAAGCCGTGGTGACGGTGCTGGATGTCGCCGGTCAATTGGGTATCCACCAACTGGCCATCGCCACGGTGAACGGACCGGACGCCCCAAACCCTCCCGCCGAGGCTGACCCCACACCGTCCGGGAGGGATTGACCGTGCACTGGCTGGACCGTTATGGCTATTCGTTGAATCTGGTGTCGGTAGCGCTTTGGCCGTTGAGCCTGCTGTTTGGGCTGGCGGCGCGCGCGCGGCGTTTTCTGTACCGACAGGGCGTGTTGAAAAGCGGGGGACCCGGCGTGCCGATCCTCGTGGTCGGCAATATCACGGTCGGCGGCGCGGGCAAGACGCCGCTGGTGGCGCGCTTGGTGGAACTGCTGCGGGAGGCCGGCTACAAGCCCGGCGTCATCGGGCGAGGCTACGGCGGCCAGTCGACGGAATGGCCGCGTTACGTCGCGGCCGACACCGACCCTTTGGAGGTCGGCGACGAACCGGTGCTGCTGGCGCGACGGTGCTGGTGTCCGGTGGTGGTCGGCCCGGATCGGGTGGCGGCGGCGCGCAAGCTGTTCGAAACCTGTGATTGCAACGTCATCATCAGCGATGACGGCCTGCAACATTACCGTTTGCGGCGCGATCTCGAAATCGCCGTGGTGGACGGTTTTCGCCGGCTGGGCAACGCCGCGTGCCTGCCCGCCGGCCCGTTGCGGGAACCGCCTTCCCGGCTGCGCGAAGCCGATTTCGTGGTCGGCAACGGCGCGGCGCGCAACGGCGAATACCTGATGGCGCTGGACGGCGAGACGGCGGTGAACCTGCGCGACCCCCTGGTCAGCGCCGTGCTGACCAATTTCCGGCAATGCTCGGTGCACGCGGTGGCCGGCATCGGCGATCCGTGGCGCTTTTTTACTCACTTGCGGCAAGCCGGCTTGCGGCTCGTGGAGCACCCGTTTCCCGACCACCACCGGTTCCAGGCTGGAGATTTGCAGTTTCGCGAGGATTTGCCGGTGCTGATGACCGAAAAGGATGCGGTCAAATGTCGCCACATCGCGCCGGATAACGGCTGGTACGTACCGGTCAGCGCGCGGCTCGACCCCGAATTCGAGGAGCAGCTGCTCAAACGGCTGGGCATGATCGCCATGGCCAAGGGCGTGCGCCGCCAGCTGGAGGCGCCAGCCCGCCGCTCCAACCCGAACCCCTTACCCGATGCAGCCCCGTCACGAGGTGAACCCGATGGACAAGAAATTGCTGGACATTCTGGTGTGTCCGGTCAGCAAGGCCCCGCTGAGCTACGACAAGGCGCGGCAGGAGTTGATTTGCAAGGAAAGCCGGCTGGCCTATCCGATCCGCGACGGCATTCCGGTGATGTTGGAAGCCGAGGCCCGACGGCTGACGGATGAAGAGGCCGCTTGAGTGAGCGGACAAGGGCCCCGGTTTCGGGTGGCGATTCCCGCCCGTTACGCCTCGACCCGGCTGCCGGGCAAACCGCTGCGGCTGCTGGCCGGCCGGACGCTGCTGGAGCACGTTTACCGGCGAGCCTCGGCCAGCGGCGCTCTGGAGGTGGTGATCGCCACCGATGACCCGCGCATTCAGGCGGCGGCCGAACAGTTTGGCGCGCCGGTGTGCCTGACTTCCTCGGCGCATCTGTCCGGCACCGACCGTCTGGCCGAAGTGGCGGAGCGCTACGCTTGGCCGGAGGATGCCATCGTGGTCAACCTGCAAGGCGACGAACCGCAAATGCCGCCGGCCTTGATGCGGCAAGTCGCGGCGGAGTTGGAGAGGCATCCGGCCGCCGGCATCGCCACGGCCTGCGCCCGCATCCGGCAAGCGGCGGAAGCCTTCGACCCGAACGCGGTCAAAGTGGCGCGGGACCGCGAAGGGTTCGCGCTGTATTTCAGCCGCGCCCCGCTGCCCTGGCACCGCGAGGCCTTCCGCGCGGCTGGCGGTCGCCCGGACGAGCTGCCGGCGGATACCGCGTGGTTCCGGCATATCGGGCTTTATGCCTACCGGGTGGCGGTTTTGCGGCGTTTTCCGCGACTGGAACCGGCGCCGCTGGAGCGGGCCGAAGCGCTGGAGCAGTTGCGCGCGCTGTGGCACGGTATCCGCATCTACGTCGCCGAAGCGACCGAGGCGCCTCCGCCCGGCGTCGACACCGAAGCCGACTTGGCGCGGGTGGCGGCGGGATTGGCGGCCTCAGAGCAGCAGGTCGAACGTGGCTAATTCGGGTAGATCGGGATTGAAA
Source organism: Candidatus Competibacteraceae bacterium (assembly GCA_003527885.1). Classification (GTDB taxonomy): domain Bacteria; phylum Pseudomonadota; class Gammaproteobacteria; order Competibacterales; family Competibacteraceae; genus Competibacter_A. Next base: position 12,771 of record DPWB01000261.1, on the reverse strand, counting down.
CCGTCACCTGGACTGTCGAGCAGGGTCACCGTGAAGGTTCGTGGTACGCGGGGCCCGGCCTCACCGTATTGGTTGGCTTGAATGACCTTGTGGTCCTGTTGGTCGCGCAGGACCAGCGCGGGTTCATCGGTGAGAATTTCGATGACCCGACAAGATAACCCTCGGTAACTCAAGGTCTGATCCAGCAGCGTTTGCAGTTTTCGAGCGTCAATGCGCAACATGAGTGGCGGCCAAGTTGATCGGGTCAATGGTCAGGGTGTTCCGCGCGCTGTTCGATTTCGGACGGCAGCGCCGGCAGAATGAGGCGAAGGCGAAAGCGATGGTCAGAATTCTGTTTGTTTGCATGGGCAATATCTGTCGCTCCCCGGTGGCGGAAGGGGTGTTTCGGCGGATGCTGGAAGGGGCGGGTTTGAACGAAAAAATCTACGTCGATTCGGCCGGCACCCACTCCTACCACACCGGCGCGCCGCCCGATCCGCGCAGCCAGGCGACGGCCTTGCGACGGGATATCGACCTGCGGGATCTGCGCGCCCGCCGGGTCACGGTAGCGGATTTTGCCCAGTTCGACTACGTGCTGGCGATGGATCGCGAGAATCTCGACCACCTGCTGGCCTTATGCGGGGACCCAGGGCTGCGGCGGCGCATCCAGTTGTTTCTGGATTATGCCCCGCACCTGCCCGAACGCGAGGTGCCGGACCCGTATTACGGTGGTCCGAACGGCTTCGAACGGGTGATGGATCTGATCGAGGAAGCGGCGGAAGGGTTACTGGTCGATATCCGCCGGCGCTACCGGATTTGAAGGCCGCATCCCGCGACGGGTGGGCGGAAAGCCAGCGGGGCTCGATCGCGGCCCCGCCGCAGGGAGAGCGATCGGTCAGCTTGCCGGTTTGATGGCGGGTTCGGGTTCCGGTGCATGTTGCCCGCCCCGGTCTGCTGGCGACGGGTCGGGCGCGGGCTCATCGGCCGCCGCTGCGGAAACCGCCGGTTGCTCGACCGCGGCCGTTGCAGTTGCCGCTTCGTCCTCGATGGATCCTCCAGCTTCGCCGACGCTATCGGGTAAAACAGTGGGGTCCGAGGCGACGTGATCGGCTTCGGTGGTCGGTTTCGCCAGTTCCACGCCGAGGGTTTCGGACCTTTCCGAGAGAGTCGATTCAATCGTTGTCTCAGGCGATTCCGCCGAGATAGCACCGGCGACCGCAGTTTCCGCGTCGATCTCGGCCGGTTGCAGGAGCTCGGCCCACGGGGTCGGCTGGGCGTCTGAAGCGGTGACCAATGAAGCGGTGACCAAGGCCGTCTCCGCAGCCGGCTCCGCCGGTCGGACAGAGGGTGTTTCGCCGGCGGTTTGCGCGGGCGGTGCCGTGGGGTAATTCGGGACCGAATCATCCGGCGTGGCGGTATCCGTCTCGTCGCCAGGATATTCCAACGGGGATGGCGGCGGCGCCGGCGGTGGGTGGTCCGGCAAAAGTTCGGCTGGTTCCGGCGCGATGCCGGACGCCCCGGCGGCGGCCAACATTTCTCTGGGCAGGCGCGGGCGACCGCTGCGAATTCGCCGGTGCGAAGGTGGAGCGGACGAGGACGCGACCGCTGTTTCAGCGAGTTCCGGGTCCGCAACGGCTTTTTCGTCGGCTTCGCGCGGTGGTCGATCCGGTCTTTCGGCGGCGTCGCTCTCGCCGGCCGACGCCCCGGCGCTCTCCGCTGCGGCGTCGGCTGCGGTGGGGGCGTCGCCGCGCCGCCGTCTTCGGCCGCCGCGCCGGCTGCGCCGGTTGCGGGTATTAACGGTTTCTTCCTCGGTTTCGGACACGCCAGCGAGTTCCTGAGCCATTTCGCTGGCGGCCGTTAGCGGATGCTCGGCCGGATCGAGTGCGGGCTCCACCTCTGGGAAGGCGGATACTGGCGCGATCGGGACCGGTTCGGGAGTCACGGTGGTGGAGGCCTTGGAGGTGGTCGGCTCGCCGGGGGCTTCCGCTTCTGGCCGTTTGCCGGGCCGATCCCGGCGCGGCCGTTCTGGCTTCGGCGGGCGACCGGCGACTTTAGCGGGCTTTTCCGGCAGTTCGTTGCCCGAATGCAGCTGACCGAACAAGTTGCCCCACAACCAGCGGAAAAAGCTGGAATTCGCTTCGGGTTTCGGCGCGGGTGTTGGGGGGGTTGGGGCCGGGGTGGCCGGCGCGACGCCCTTGACTGCCGGTTCCTCGCCAGCGCCCCGGACGGCGGCGCCGGGTTTGGCTTCAAACTGCTCTTCAAAGTCTTCCGCCAGTGAATACGACAGCCGTTGCGCCGCGTCCGATAGTTCGTCCGCCCGCAGCCGGCTCAGCTTGAAGTGAGGGGTTTCCAGGGTTTCGTTGGGGACCAGCATGACGCCGGCCCGATGGCGCTGCTCGATGGCGCGGATGGCTTCGCGCTTTTCGTTGAGCAGGAAGGTGGCGACCTTGACCGGTAGTTGCACCACGACCCGGCCGGTCTTGTCCTTCATCACTTCTTCCTGAATCAGCCGCAGCACGCTCAGCGCCAGCGAGTCGATGTTGCGGATGGTGCCTTGGCCGTTGCAGCGCGGGCAGATCACGTGGCTGGCTTCATCGAGCGAAGGGCTCAGGCGCTGGCGCGACATCTCCAGCAGGCCGAAGCGAGAAATGCGGCCGACCTGCACGCGGGCGCGGTCCATCTTCAACGCCTCGCGCAGCCGGCTTTCGACTTCGCGCTGGTTGCGGGCGACGTTCATGTCGATGAAATCGATGACGATCAACCCACCCAGATCGCGCAGCCGCAATTGTCGGGCAATTTCATCGGCGGCTTCCAGATTGGTGGTGAGCGCCGTTTCCTCGATGTCGCTGCCCTTGGTGGCGCGGGCCGAATTGATGTCGATGGAGACCAGCGCCTCGGTGTAGTCGATGACGATGCCGCCCCCGGAGGGCAGGCCCACCTCGCGCAGGTAGGCGGTTTCGATCTGGGATTCGATCTGGAAGCGGGTGAACAGCGGGATGCTGTCCTGATAGGGTTTGAGCTTGTTCAGGTTGTGCGGCATCACCTGCTGCATGAAGTCCTGGGCCTGCCGGTGGACGGCGGGGTTGTCGACCAGGATTTCGCCGATGTCCGCGCGCAGGTAATCGCGCAGGGCGCGCACGATGATGTTGCTTTCCTGATAAATCAGAAACGGCGCTTTTTTATGGGAAGAGGCGAATTCGATGGCCTTCCACAGGTGCAGCAGGTAATCCAGATCCCACTGCAACTCCTCTTGCGAGCGGCCCACCCCGGCGGTGCGCACGATCAGGCCCATGCCGTCGGGGATGTTGAGGCTGCCCATCACCTCGCGGAGCTCTTGCCGGTCTTCGCCCTCGATCCGCCGCGACACGCCGCCGGCGCGCGGGTTGTTGGGCATCAGCA
>DPWB01000261.1:0-9116 GCA_003527885.1 Candidatus Competibacteraceae bacterium | reverse complement strand
AAGGTGGTCAGGGCGGCGCCCTTGTTGCCGCGCTCCTCCTTTTCGACCTGAATCATGATCTCCTGGCCTTCCTTGATGGCCTCCCGAATATTCGGCCGGCCGCTCTCGCTGGCTTGGGGGTCGAAATAACTGCGGGTGATTTCCTTGAACGGCAGAAAACCGTGCCGTTCGGCGCCGTAGTCGACGAAGGCCGCTTCCAGGCCCGGTTCGATCCGGGTGACGCGGCCCTTGTAGATGTTGGATTTTTTCTGTTCGCGCGAGGGCGTTTCGATGTCGAGGTCGTAGAGTTTCTGGCCGTCCACGAGGGCCACGCGCAACTCTTCCTGCTGAGTTGCATTGATCAGCATACGTTTCATGAAGCCATTCCTTGCGCTCGACCATCACCGAGGGGACACGGTTGTCGCCGGGACGTCGCTGGAGCGGGGCTGGCCCGAGGGATAGAATCCTGGTGGGGGCTGGCCCGAGTCGCCGCGGAGTCGTAACCAGTCGGCTGGGAGCGCGGTCAAGAGCCGCTCGAAGAGTATGGGTTGAGCGGCGAATAAACCCATCAAACCGACCCGCTCGCCGGATAACTGGCGCGCGGGTGCGAAAACCGATAGTGTATTCATCCAGTTTCGCCGGCCTCTCTCAGGCCAATCGGCGACAACAACCTAATATAACAGTCCTGAGGACATGCTTCAAATGTCGCCCGATCCAGCGCGTCCCGGCGGAGTGCGCCATCTGGAAATCTCCCCGGCGCACGCCGGCCAGCGCCTCGATAATTTTCTGCTCCGTGAGTTGAAGGGCGCACCCAAGAGCCTGATCTACCGTATTCTGCGCAAAGGTGAAGTGCGCTTGAACGGCGGGCGGGTCCAACCGGACCGGCGGCTGCAAGCCGGCGATGTGTTGCGCGTCCCGCCGGTGCGGCTCGGTCAGGGTGTGGCACAACCCTTGCAACCACCCGCAGGGTTGGCGGACGGCCTGCGCCAGGCGGTGTTGTATGAAGACCGAGACGTGCTGGTGCTCGACAAGCCGGCTGGGCTGGCGGTGCACAAGGGCAGCGGCGTCGATTTCGGGGTGATCGAAGTGTTGCGGGCGCTGCGGCCGAAAGAGCCGTTTCTGGAGCTGGCGCACCGGCTGGACCGCGAAACCAGCGGTTGTCTGGCGCTGGCGCGCACGCCGCAAGCGCTGCGGGCGATTCAGGACGCGCTGCGGGCCGGGCGCGTTGAAAAACGCTATCTGGCCTTGGTGCGCGGTCGCTGGAACCACGGTCCGCGCGAGGTGAGTTTGCCGCTGCGGCGCAACGTCTTGCGCGGCGGCGAGCGGATGGTGGAGGTGGCCGACGACGGCAAGCCGGCCCTGACCCGCTTCCGGCCGGTCAGCCTGTTCAAACCGGCTTCGCTGCTGGAAGCCCGCATCGCGACCGGCCGCACCCACCAGATTCGCGTCCATGCCGCTGGCATCGGCCATCCGCTCGCCGGCGATGCGAAATACGGCGATCCGGCCTTCGATCGGCTGATGGTCGAGCGTTACGGGTTGCGCCGTTCGTTTCTGCACGCCCACAGTTTGGTATTGCCGCTCGGCGGTCGGGAAATCGCGGTCAGCGCCCCGCTGGATTTGGAGTTGAAAGCCGTCCTCGACCGTCTCGGTGAAGGGGATTCGCGCGAAAGCGCCACGAGGTAAGCATGAGCGATCCGAGCCCGAATGTGAATGTGCCTGGCGACGACCGCTGGGCGCGGGATGCCTTGACCAAGCTCGCACACGCCGCGGTGACCGAACAGCGGCGGGCGCGCCGCTGGGGAATTTTTTTCAAGCTGCTGTTTTTCAGCTATTTGGTGGGGTTGTTGCTGCTGGCGTGGCCGGAAAAGCTGGGAACGGTCGCCGCTGCCGGCACCAAGACCCACACGGCGTTGGTTCGGGTGGAGGGCTTGATCTCCAGCAGCACCGAAGCCAGCGCCAAGAATGTGATCGAAGCCTTGCGCAAGGCGTTCAAGGATCAGAACACGGCCGGGGTGGTGCTGGAAATCAACAGCCCCGGCGGCAGCCCGGTGCAGGCCGGCGAGATTTACGACGAAATTCAGAAGCTGCGCCAGCAATACCCGAAGATCCCGGTGCACGCGGTGGCCAGCGATGTCTGCGCATCGGGAGGCTACTACATCGCGGCGGCGGCGCAGAAAATCTACGCCAACAAGGCCAGCATCGTCGGCTCCATCGGGGTGCGGATGGACAGCTTTGGGTTCACCGACGCCATCTCCAAGCTCGGCGTCGAGCGGCGGGCCTACACCGCGGGCAGCAACAAGGATTTTCTCGATCCGTTCAAACCGGTCAACCCGGCCGAAGTGCGGCACTTGCAGGGGATGCTGGACGCGATTCACCGGCAGTTCATCGCGGCGGTCAAGCAGGGGCGCGGCGAGCGGCTGAAAGACGACCCCGAAGTATTCAGCGGCCTGATGTGGACCGGCGAACAGAGCGTCGGCTTGGGTCTGGTGGATGCTTTGGGCATCAGCCGTTACGTCGCCGAAGAGGTCATCGGCCAAAAGAACGTCGTCGACTACACCCAGCGCATCCGGTGGGTGGACCGCTTGCTGAACGAGACCGAAGCTCGCCTGAGCGCGGTTTTGGGAAGCGCGCTAGGGTTGGATCAGAACGTCCGCTGGCGCTAGGAAACCGCGCGTGCGACGCTCACAGCACCGCTAGTCCCGCCGCTTCCAACATGCGGGTGAGCCGGATCAAGGGCAGGCCGATCAGGCTGGTGGGATCGTCGCCTTCCAGCCGCTCGAACAGCGCGATTCCCAAGCCTTCGGATTTGAAGCTGCCCGCGCACTGGTAAGGCTGTTCCCGGCGCAGATAGCTTTCGATCATCGCGGGCGCCAGCGACCGGAACACGACCTTGAAAGGTTCGACGGCCGATTGGTGCCGGTCGGTCGCGCCGTCGAACAGACACAATCCGGTATAGAAGGTGACGCTGCGCGCCGAGGCGCGCCGCAGTTGGGCCAAGGCCCGTCGGTGATCGCCGGGTTTGCCGATGATTTCGCCATCCAACACCGCGACTTGATCGGAGCCGATGACCAGCGCCCCCGGCTCGTGGCGGGCGACGGAGCGGGCTTTCAGTTCCGCCAGCCGCGCCACCAGGGCGGGAGCCTCCTCTCCTTCCAGGCGGCTTTCATCGGCCTCGGGGGCGCGCGTGGTAAACGGCAGCCCCAAACGCTGTAGTAACTCGCGGCGAAACGGCGAGGTGGAAGCCAGGATCAAGCGGCGGTGCTCGGAAGGGGGTGTCGGCATGAGGCTCGTCCGGTGGTTGAAACCGCGCACGCTATAGAATCAGGCTATATTTTGACATAAAACCGGCAGGCTTATATTATCCCGCGTCTTATGCGGTCCCCGCTGTTTCCCAAGAAAATCAATCCGTGGCAACTGACCGCCAGCAACGGACGGCTGGAGGGCGAGCTGGCGTTGGCCGCATTGCCGCGACTGGGCGCGTCCAACCGTGCTGACGGCCGCGTCAGCGTCTCGCTGGAAGGGGGAGTCGATGATAGGGTGCGCTTCCTCAAGGGCCGGCTGCGGGCCGATGTCGAATTGGTTTGCCAGCGCTGCCTTGGCCCGTTGCTCCTTCCCTTGGAGCTAGGGGTCGCCCTGGGTTTGGTCCGTTCGGAAGCGGAGGCGGCGCGGCTGCCCGCGGGCTACGAGCCGTTGCTGGCAACCGATGACGGCATCAGCGTGGCCGAGCTGGTGGAAGACGAGCTATTGTTGGCCTTGCCGCAAATCCCGCGCCACCAGGACCTGCGGGAGTGCGAAGCCAACGGTTATCCAGCGCCTCGCGAAGCGTCCTCGCGGGCGGAACGGCGCCGGCCTTTCGCGGCATTGGCGTCCCTGTTAGCTGATTCGAAAAGGAGCACTTGAGCATGGCTGTCCAAAAAAGCCGTAAGAGCCGATCCAAGCGCGGTATGCGCCGCGCCCACGACGCCCTCGTCGGCCCGACTTTATCGGTGGACCCTACCTCGGGCGAGCTGCACCGCCGCCACCATGTCACGCCGACCGGCTATTACCGTGGCCGGAAGATCATCGACCGGCCGGTGGCCGGCGAGAGCGAAGACTGATTCTCATGGGACGCGCCACCGGAACCGGGTTCACTGTGCCGTTCGAGCTTTGAGGCGCCCGCGTTCATGACCAAACCCCTCACCATCGCCTTGGATGGCATGGGTGGCGATATGGGCGCCGAAGTGATCGTACCCGCCGCTTTGCGCGTGCTGCGAGACGCGGGAGACACGTTGCGGCTGATCTTGGTCGGCCAGGAGAACGTGTTGTCGGACCGGCTCGCCAAACTGAAGGCCAAAGCTCACCCGCGGCTGCTCGTCCGCCACGCCTCGCAACTGGTGAGCATGGACGAGTCGCCCGCCCAGGCGCTGCGGGCCAAGAAAGATTCCTCGATGCGGGTGGCGATCAACTTGGTCAAGCAGGGCGAGGCCGATGCCTGCGTCAGCGCCGGCAACACCGGCGCGCTGATGGCCACCGCCCGCTTCGTGCTCAAAACCCTGCCCGGCATCGACCGTCCGGCCATTTGCACCACGATGCCGACCGTGCACGGCCACGCCCGCGTGCTGGACTTGGGGGCGAACGTCGACAGCAAGGCCGAGCATCTTTTGCAGTTCGCGGTCATGGGCTCGGTGCTGGCCGCCGTCAACGGGATTGCCCGACCGCGCGTCGGCCTGCTCAATATCGGCGAAGAAGAGATCAAAGGTAACGAGCAGGTCAAGGAGGCCGCGCGCTTGCTGGCCGCCAGCGATCTCAACTACATCGGCTTCGTGGAAGGCGACGGCGTGTTTCTGGACGATGTGGACGTGGTGGTCTGCGACGGTTTCGTCGGCAACGTCGCGCTCAAAAGCAGCGAAGGCGTCGCCAGGCTGATCCGCCATTACCTGACGCAAGAGTTCAAGCGCAACCTGTTGACCCGGCTGGCCGGGTTGGTCGCATTGCCGGTGTTGCGCGCCTTCGGCCGCAAGATCGATCCCCGCCGCTACAACGGGGCCAGCCTGCTCGGCTTGCAGGGGATCGTCGTCAAGAGCCACGGCGGCGCCGACGCCCTGGCTTTCGCCAACGCCATCGAGGTGGCGGTGCTGGAAGCACGGCAAGACCTACCCCGGCGCATCGACGCCCATCTGGCAGCCCTCCACGTCGAGAGACAAGCCCTTTGAACCACGCTCGAATCGCCGGAACCGGCGGCTATTTGCCCGAAAAAGTAGTGACCAACGCCGATCTCGAACAGATGATCGACACCACGGCGGAATGGATCGTCGAGCGCACCGGCGTCGAGGAACGGCATGTCGCCGTCCCCGGAGAGACCACCTGCGATCTGGCCGAACAGGCCGCCCGGCGGGCGCTGGATGCCGCCGGCGTCGCGCCGGGCGAGATCGACCTGATCGTCTTGGGCACGACCACGCCCGATCATGTTTTTCCCAGTGTCGCCACCCAGTTGCAGCACCGGCTGGGCTGCTACGGCGGCCCCGCGTTCGACGTGCAGGCGGTATGCACCGGTTTCGTCTATGCGCTGGATATCGCCAATCGCTTCATTCGTACCGGCGCGTCCCGGCGGGCGTTGGTGGTCGGCGCGGACACCTTCACCCGCATCATCAACTGGCAGGATCGCGGAACGTGTATCCTGTTCGGCGACGGCGCCGGGGCGGTGGTGCTGGAAGCGGCCGCCGAGCCCGGCATCATCGACAGCCGGTTGGGCGCCGATGGCCGCTACAAGGAATTGTTGTGGGTGCCGGCCGGCGTATCCGGCGGTTACGAGCGGACCCGCGAGAACGCCGCCTTCGTGGAGATGCGCGGCAGCGAGGTGTTCAAGGTGGCGGTGACCACCCTGAAAGACATCGCCGAACAGATTCTGCTGGCCAACGGTAGGACGGTGGCCGATGTGGATTGGTTGATCCCGCACCAGGCCAACCGCCGGATTCTGGCCGCCACCGCCAAGCGGCTGGGGTTGCCCGAAGAGCGGGTGGTGGACTGCGTGCGGACCCACGGCAATACCTCGGCGGCTTCGGTGCCGCTGGCCTTGGATGTGGCGGTGCGCGACGGCCGCATCCGGCGCGGCGACCTGCTGGTGCTGGAAGGGTTCGGCGGCGGGTTCACTTGGGGCGCGACGCTGGTGCAGTACTGAGCGCGACGGAGATCGGACGATGGCAGAGCTAGAAGGCGAAATCGCCTTGGTGACGGGAGCCAGCCGGGGTATCGGCCAAGCTATCGCCCGCGAACTGGGGCGGCGGGGGGCGGTGGTCATCGGTACCGCCACCACGGAGTCCGGCGCGGAAGCGATCGGTCGCGACCTGCGCGAGTGCGGCATCGAGGGGCGCGGCATGAGCCTGGACGTCACCGATCCCGCCTCGGTGGACGCGGTGGTCAAGGCCGTGGCCCAGGCGTTCGGCGCGCCGGGCATCCTGGTCAACAACGCCGCGATTACCCGCGATAACTTATTGATGCGCATGAAGGAAGAGGAATGGACCACCACCCTCGACACCGACCTGTCTTCGGTCTACCGGCTGAGCAAGGCGGTGTTGCGGGGCATGATGAAGGCCCAGCGCGGGCGGATCATCAACATCACCTCCGTGGTGGGAGTCACCGGCAATCCCGGCCAGACCAACTACGCGGCGGCCAAAGCCGGCATCATCGGCTTCACCAAATCGCTGGCGCGCGAAGTGGGTTCGCGCAACATCACCGTCAACGCCGTGGCGCCGGGCGCCATCGACACCGACATGACCCGGGCGTTGCCGCAAGCGCAACGCGACGCCGTGATCGGGACCATTCCGCTGCAACGCCTGGGGACGGCGCGGGAGGTAGCCGGGGCGGTAGCGTTTCTGGCGTCGCCGGCGGCGGCTTACATCACGGGCGAAACGTTGCACGTCAACGGCGGGATGTACATGGCCTGAAGCGATGGAACGCACGGCAGCTATGGCATCCCCGGCGCTGTTTTCCATACAATACCCCGCGGTAGCACCGCGGTTGTCTGCGGCTCACAACTGAGGAATCAAACCATCATGACTGATATCAGCAACATCGAAGCTCGCGTGAAGAAAATCATCATCGAGCAATTGGGGGTCAAGGAAGAGCAAGTGACCAACGAAGCGTCGTTCGTCGAGGATCTCGGCGCCGACTCCCTGGATACCGTGGAGCTGGTGATGGCCCTGGAAGAAGAATTCGAGCTGGAAATCCCCGACGAGGATGCCGAGAAGATCACGACCGTGCAGCAGGCGATCGATTATATCGCGACGCATCTCGGGTGATCGTGTCAGCCCTCAGCGGGTTGGTTGCAGTCGCCGCGGTCACGGTCGAAGCCATGGAGGATCGCGGCGTCCGGTGGGCGGCGTCATGAGGAAGAGGGGTGTTCCGTGGCCAAGCGGCGCGTGGTAGTTACGGGTATGGGCATCGTCTCTCCGGTCGGCAGCACCGTGGAGACGGCCTGGACCAACATTCTGGCCGGCCGCAGCGGAATCGGCCCGGTCACCGCCTTCGACGTCAGCGACTATCCGGTGCGCATCGGCGGGGCGGTGAGGGATTTCCAGGTCGAGCGGTACCTGAACCCCAAGGAAGCCAAGAAGATGGACGCCTTCATCCATTACGGCATCGGCGCGGCGGTCCAGGCGATCCAGGATTCGGGATTGGAGATTACCGAAGCCAACGCCGAGCGGGTCGGGACGTTTATCGGTTCCGGCATCGGGGGTCTGCCCGGCATCGAGGAAGGCCATTCCGCTTTTTTGAAAGGCGGGCCGCGTCGGTTGACGCCGTTTTATGTGCCGCGCAGCATCATCAACATGGTGTCGGGCAACCTGTCGGTGCTGTACGGCATCAAGGGCCCGAACTTGGCGGTGGTCACGGCCTGCACCACGGGCACGCACAGCATCGGCTTGGCCGGTCGGTTGATCGCCTGGGGCGATGCCGACGTGATGGTCGCCGGCGGCGCGGAGATGGCCACCACGCCGACCGGTTTGTGCGGTTTCGCGGCGGCGCGGGCCTTGTCGCTGCGCAACGATGAACCGGAGAAAGCCAGCCGGCCCTGGGATCGGGAGCGTGACGGGTTCGTGCTGGGCGACGGCGCCGGGGTGGTGGTGTTGGAGGACTACGAACACGCCAAACAACGCGGCGCTCGCATCCATGCCGAACTGATCGGTTTCGGCATGAGCGGGGATGCCTACCACATGACCCTGCCGCCGCCGGACGGTGACGGCGCCCGCCGGGCCATGATCGGCGCCTTGCGCGACGCGGAAATCAACCCGGACACCGTCGATTACATCAACGCCCACGGCACCTCGACGCCGGCCGGCGACAAGATCGAGAGCGACGCGGCCAAGACCGTATTCGGCGAGCACGCCTACCGGTTGGCGATGAGTTCGACCAAGTCGATGACCGGCCACCTGCTGGGGGCCGCCGGCGGCGTCGAAGCCATTTTTGCGATGCTGGCGCTGCGCGATCAGGTGGCGCCGCCGACCATCAATCTGGATGATCCCGAACCGGGGTGCGACCTGAACTATGTGGCGCATGTCGCGCAAGAACGGCGCATCAAGGTCGTGTTGTCCAACTCTTTCGGATTCGGTGGCACCAACGGCACCGTCATCTTCCGCGCCGTGGCGTGAGGCGACCGCTCCCGCCGCCAGCGCGGCGGGTCGGACCAACGCTTGGCGCCGGTGACCCATGACACCTCTCCTCCCTCCATGTCGTTCCGAAACCGCCTGCCGTCGATCGTGAGCGTCGTGGCGCTGATCGCGGGATCGGCGCTTTACGCCCTCCATGCCGATTACCGGCAATTTCTCGATACGCCCTTCCGGGTCCCGGCGGACGGCTCGGTGTTGGCGGTGAAACCGGGCGCGGGCATCGGCGATATCGCGCGCGAGTTACCGGAGCAGCCCGTTTTGCTGCGGTCGGCTCCCTATCTGGAAGCCTACGTCCGGCTGAACGGCTTGGCGGCGCGGCTCAAGGCGGGCGAGGACGCCATCACCCCCGACACGACCCCGCGCGCTCTGATCGATCGGATCGTGGCCTGTCTCTTATACCCATCTCCGAGCCCACGAGACCGTACTAGATCGCGGATGCCGTCTTCTGCTTGGAAAAAGAAGAAGCCGCGAACGCTGATGACGCAGGTTTCGTCA
>DPWB01000262.1:4800-5419 GCA_003527885.1 Candidatus Competibacteraceae bacterium | reverse complement strand
TTGTAAGGTAGTTTTTTTTTCAAGCAGAAGACGGCATACGAGATCTAGTACGGTCTCGTGGGCTCGGAGATGTGTATAAGAGACAGGGCGACCGGCGTAGCGACGGTTGGCTCGGTGGCGTTCTTTTTGGTCAGGGCCGATTTACGGGGGGGTTCCGAGAGCGCTTGCGCGCGACTGGCCGCCCGAGCGGCAGCACTTCGCGATCTGGGCTCTTCCCGGCGAATATCGATTTGCCGCTTGGGGAGTTCGGTATAAAAGTCGTATTTGGGTTTGGGGGCGGTCGGTACGGTTTCAACTGCGGGTTTCGGCGTTGCCGATATAGGCGGTGGACTGGTATTCGATAGTCGAGCGGCGGGGGTAGGAGCGGCGGCGGTCGCGGCGGGGGTAGGAGCGACGGCGGCGGTTGCGGCGGCGGGTGGCGTGCTCGGGTGTTGTCCGCCCTTCTTGATATAGGCCAGCAGCCCACCGAACAGACCGATCAGGACCAATGTGACCATCAACAACCCGTGCTGGCGCACCGCCTGACGGCGGCGCTGCCAATTGGAAGCGGGTTTGTAATCGCGACGGATGCTCACATGACCTCCGGAGCCGAAACGCCCAACAAGCTAAGACCGTTTTT
>DPWB01000262.1:0-4561 GCA_003527885.1 Candidatus Competibacteraceae bacterium | reverse complement strand
ACCCGATGCTCGTTATAATACGTATGAAAGGCATTGGCCAGTTCTCGCAGATAATGGGCCAGTTGGTGCGGCTCGTGCGCGAGGGCGGCCGCTTCGACCACTTCAGGGTACCGGGACAGCGCCACCAGCAATAATTCCTCGTGCGGCTCGACCAGCAGCGCCAGATTGGCGTTGCCGCGCGCCTCGTCACGGCTTAGGCCTTTTTCGCGCAACTGCCTGAGTACGCTGCAAACCCGAGCATGAGCGTACTGAATATAGTATACGGGATTGTCTTTCGATTGCGACTTGGCCAGATCGAGATCGAAGTCCAGATGCTGCTCGCTTTTGCGCATCACGTAGAAAAAGCGGGCGGCATCGTTGCCGATCTCCCGGCGCAGTTCGCGCAAGGTGACGAACTCGCCGGAGCGGGTGGACATCGGCGCCCGTTCGCCGTTGCGGTAAAGGATGGCGAATTGCACCAGTAACACCGCCAGGCGATCCGGGTTTTCTCCCAGCGCTTGCAGCGTCGCCTTGATGCGGGGTACGTAGCCGTGGTGGTCGGCGCCCCAGACATCGATCACCCAGTCGAAGCCCCGTTCGAATTTTTCCAGGTGGTAGGCGATATCCGACGCGAAATACGTCGTTTGACCGTTTTCGCGCCGCACCACCCGATCCTTTTCATCGCCGAAGGCGCTGGAGCGAAACCACAGCGCACCCTCTTGCTCGTAAAGATAACCGGCCGCGCGCAGCCGTTCGAGCGACTGCTCGACCACGCCGCTGTGTTCCAGGGTGCGTTCCGAGTACCAGTGTTCGTAGACCACCCCAAATTCCCGCAGATCGTCGCGGATATCGGCGAGGATGGTTTTGAGGCCCAAGTCGAAGATGAAGGCGTAGCGGCGCTCGCCGAGGAGCGTTCGCGCGCGTTCGACCAGTGCGTCGATATGGGTTTCCTTGTCGCCTCCAGCGACCTGGTGGCCGGCTTCATCCCGGGTTTCATCCGCCGGCAGGCCCTGAAAGACCCGCGCCGACGGCAACACGTAGGCGCCGCCGTGCTCGGCGTAAATCCGGGTGGCGATCTCGCGCACGTACTCGCCCCGATAGCCGTTGCTGGGAAAAGCGAGCCGTTCGCCGCAATGTTCGAGATAGCGCAACCAGATGCTGACGGCGAGAATGTTCATCTGCCGCCCCGCGTCGTTGACGTAATATTCCCGGTGGACCCGATAGCCGATGGCGTCCAGCAGGTTGGCGACGGTGGCGCCGAAGGCCGCGCCGCGCCCGTGGCCGACGTGCAAGGGGCCGGTCGGATTGGCGGAAACGAATTCCACCTGCACCCGCCGGCCCGCGCCGAGCGAGCTGCGGCCGAAGGCATCGCCCCGTTCGAGAATGTCCGAGAGGGTTCCGTGATAGGCGGTCGGCGTCAGAAAAAAATTGATGAAGCCGGGTCCGGCGATTTCCACGCTGGCCACGCGGTCGGACTGGGGGAGCGCGGCGACGATGCGCTCGGCCAACTCGCGGGGCTTGCGGCGCGCGGTTTTCGCCAGTGCCAGGGCGATGGCGCTGGCGAAATCGCCGTGAGTTCGGTCGCGGGCGCGCTCCAGCGGGATATCGGTCGGCGGATCGCCCGCCAATAAGCCGTCCCGGAGCAACGCTTCGAGCGCTTGAGTCATCAGGGCTTGCAGGTGCGTTTTCAAAATAAAACCTTGCTGGCGGGTCTTTCGATCAGCCGATCATCCCGAGTTTGAAGTGGTAGGTAATAAATTTTTTGAATTCGTTGACGATCTTGAACGAATCGCGCAACCGCTCCCGCTCCAGCTTGTTCAGTTCCTTGGGGTTCATGTAATTGTCCTGCGCCGCGCCGTGCTCGATCTTGCGCAGGCCGGCTTGGGTGCGCAGCGCCGACATGAAGCTGAACGCCTCGATCAATTCGGTCCCGAATGAAGCTTCGAACAGGTTGCGCTGGCTCAGGGCGGTGATGCGCTCGATGGTGTTGGTTTGCGGCAAGCGGTACTCCAAGGCCAAGCTGCGGACGCCGTGAACGATGGGAAAGATGCCGCCTTTCTTAATATCCAATTCATTGCGGTTTTTCTCAAGCACGAAATTGGTGAAAAAACCGAGCGGCGTTTCAAACGCCACGGTGGCCTTGGCGAACTGGCTGTAAAAGGAACGGTAGTCGCCGAGCAGGCGGTGCATCCGGTCCTTGACGTGCCGCAGCAGGTTTTCGTCGCCGGCCACCGCCTTGGCGTCGAAAAAGATCGCGAATTGCAGGAAGGAATCGTGAGTGGGATGGACGATCCACTGAAACAGCTCTTCCTTGAAGGCCGCCACCGGCTTGGTCCAGTACGGGTTGGACACCATGATATTGCCGGGACAGCGGGGGTAGCCGAAATCGAGCAAGCTTTCGGTAAACGCCTGGGTGATCCGTTCCAGCTCGGGCCAGGAAAACTCGTCGCGCAGGATCAGCGCGTTGTCCTGGTCGGTTTTCAGCACCTGCTCCTCGCGGCCTTCACTGCCCAGCACCAACAGACAGGCGTTGTCCAGCAGCGCCGGCGGCGCCAGCAGCTCGAACAGCTTGCGCAGCATCTTTTTGTTGAGTTCGGACACCAGCTGCATGATGTAGCGGATCTTGATGCCCTTGGCGTACAGGTCGCGGATCACGTTGATCAGGTCGCGGCTGGCCCACTTCAGTTCTTCCTTGGAGTGCGCGCGTTCGATTTGCAGGGCGATCAGATGGGAGTGGTTGGACCAATAGCTCAGCAGGTCGATCTGTTCGAGGACGCCGTGGATGGTGGGGCCGTCGCGGATCACCAGCCGGCTGATGTTGTGGCGGGTCATCCGCAGCAGGGCGTTGAACAAAAAATCATCCGGCGCCATCGTGACCAAATCGTAAGTGGCGAGCGGGCCGACCGTGGCGTCCAGCGACCGCCGCTCGATGATGGCGGCCTCCCGCAGATCCGTGGCGGTCACGATGCCGGTTTCATCGCCGTGCCGGACCAGCACCGAATTGGTTTTGCTCGCTTTCATCGCCACCGCAGCTTCGTGGATCGTCGTCTCGGCGGCGACATAGGTCGGCGGATGAATGTAAACATCCTGGATTTTGGTGACCGTGAACGCCGACAGCTCCCGCACCTCATCGGCCGCTTGGCGCGGTGTCGGCCGTTGCGAGATGTTGAGATCGTAGAAACGCGCGAAGCCCGGATTGTCGCGCACGGCTTGCAGGAAGGCGGTCCGGGGCAGGCAATAGCAGCGGGTCGCCTCGGCGGCCACGAAACTGCGCTTGCTGGCCCCTTCCAGGAGGGCGCGGGTATCGAAGGTGTCCTCGCTCGCGTAAAACGAGGTGATGCACAGCAGGGTGGAACTATCGGGTCCGAGGGTCTTGGCGGAATCCGGGGCGGACAGCGCGTCGTCGATTTCCCAAACCGCGCCGTCGATGACGATAAACAGGCCCACCGGCTTTTCTCCGGCCTTTAGCAGTACCTCGCCAGCAGCGTAGCGACCGACCGTCAGTTCCTGGGCGAGCCGCTCCAGTTCCGGCTCGGGTAGCTGGTTGAAAGGCGGCAGTTGCGCGAGAAAGGTTTTTTGATCCAAGTCGTCGGGGATAGCCACGGCTGTTGTGTCCGGTTACGTTAAAAACCCCCTTGCGGCACCGGGTCCGAAGGGGGTTCATCTTAGCAGATTTGAAGCCGGCGGGTTTTTGGCGCTTTCGGAGCCGCGCCCGTCGGCTCAAGCCGGTCAGTGGCTGGACGCGCCCTCGGCGCCGATGCCGGTCTGGCAGCGGACATCCTGAGCTTCGAAAGAGGCGCGTTCCTGCCGGGCGTTTTCGCTGTGGTCCGTGATCGAGCCGAGCCAGATGCCCAGGAACGAAATGGCCATCGAGAACAGCGCCGGGTTCTTGAGCGGGAAGATCGGATCGCCCAGCTTGAGCACATCGGTCCACACCGTCGGCCCCAGGATCACGAACAGCGTGGAGCTGACCAAGCCCAGCCAACCGCCCAGCAGCGCACCCCTGGTGGTCATCTTCGACCAGAAGATCGAGGTAATCAGGATCGGGAAGTTGGCGCTGGCCGCCACCGCGAAGGTCAGGCCGACCATGTAGGCGACATTCTGCTGCTCGAAGGCGATGCCCAACAGAATGGCGATGATGCCCAACACCAGCGTGGCCATCTTCGACACCCGGACTTCTTGCTGCTCGTTGACATTACCGTGCGCGAACACGTTGGCGTACAGGTCGTGCGAGATCGCCGAAGCGCCCGCCAGGGTCAGCCCGGACACCACCGCCAGAATGGTGGCGAAAGCGACCGCCGAGATGAAGCCCAGCAGAAAGTTACCGCCCACCGCCGCCGCCAGGTTGACCGCCGCCATGTTCTGGCCGCCTTTCAGTTCCAGCACGCCCTTGGCGTTGGTCACCATGAAACCGGAATCCGCCGGCATCAGCAACACGATCGCGCCGAAGCCGATCAGGAAGGTCAGGATGTAGAAATAGCCGATGAAACCGGTGGCGTAGAACACCGATTTGCGGGCTTCGGTGGCGTTGGGCACGGTGAAAAACCGCATCAAGATATGCGGCAGGCCGGCGGTGCCGAAC
>DPWB01000143.1 GCA_003527885.1 Candidatus Competibacteraceae bacterium | reverse complement strand
TATAAGAGACAGGCCTTATCGCGCCCCGGATATTCCAGCTTTTTTCTCGTCGGCGCCATTGCCTTATGTCGATGAGATGTTAAGTCAGGAAAAGCTCGAGCATTACGGTTATTTCGATTCCAAAAAAGTCGGGTTTCTCGTCAACAAAGCCCGTCGGGGCGGACCAATTTCCTATAAAGATAACATGGCGCTCGTGGGGGTTCTTTCCACCCAGCTGTGCCACCATCATTTCGTTGAGGGCTTTTCTTCAACCGTTTCTGAAGTGTCTCCACCAACCACCCGCTAAGGATTAGCCATGAGCATCACACAAACTATCCGTTGCTATATTCTTGAAAATTTTCTGTTCACCAACGACGAGGCGGCACTGCAAAACGAGAAATCTTTTATTGCCGCTGGCTTGATCGATTCCACCGGTATTTTGGAGATCATCCTCTTCATCGAAGAAACCTTCGGCGTCAAAGTGGACGATGAGGAAATGCTGCCGGAGAACCTGGATTCGGTAAATAATCTGGTCGCTTTTGTCGGGCGGAAACAGTTGGCGCTGGCTGCTTGAGAAGGGGCCGAAAAAGTGGTCGCTGTTCCGCGGTTGCTTCAAGACATCCTGCTCACCGCCGCCGCCCGTCGCCCGCAGCACACCGCGTTAATCACCGAAAACGCGCGGCTGGATTATCGGGAGGTAGCCGGCTACGCCTGTCGCCTCGCCCACGTCTTGCGCGCGCGTGGCGTCCGGCGCGGTGATCGCGTGGCGATTTTTATGGACAATGGCTGGCGGTGCGCCGCTTCGCTGTTTGGGGTGTTGCTGGCGGGCGGCGTTTTTGTCGCCGTCAATTACCAGACCAAAGCCCACAAGCTGGCGTTTATCTTGCGCGATTCGGGCGCGAGCGCGCTGCTTAGCGAGCAGCCGCTGGCGCACATTTTCGAGCCGGCGACGGCGCGGCTGCCGGGCTTGCCGATATTGTGCGCGCCTTCCGGGGGCGCGTTACCCGCCGGCGTGACCGATCTTGAAGCGGCGTTGGCCGACCAGCTGGCCGCGCCGCCGCCCCGGACGGTGATCGGCCTGGATTTGGCCGCTTTGATCTACACCTCCGGCACGAGCGGCGAGCCTAAAGGGGTGATGCACACCCATCAGTCGTTGTTGTTCGCGCTGGACAGCATCAATGAGTATTTGGGTTTTTCCCAGGATGATCGTTTGTTTTCCGCCTTGCCGCTCAATTTCGGATATGGGTTGTTTCAATGGCTTTCCGCGATACGGGCTGGCGCAACCCTGGTGCTGGAGCGTTCCTTCACCTATCCGGCGCAGGCGTACCAGCGGATGCGAGACGAAGCGGTCACCAGCGTTGCCAGCGTGCCGACGATCTACGCCATGATGCTGGCGCAGGAGGCCAAGCAACCCTTGCGGTTCCCCAGCGTCCGGTTGGTAACCAACGCCGCCGCGGCCTTGCCCCCGGAGTTCATCCCCGGTATCAAACGGCTGTTTCCGCAAGCCCAGATCTACAAGATGTACGGCCAGACCGAATGTATCCGTAGCGCCTATCTGGAACCCGCGCTGGCGGAAAGCAAGCCGGAATCGGTGGGGCGCGCCATTCCTGGCACCGAGTTGCTGCTGCTGGACGAACGAGGCTGCCCGGTGGCGCCGGGCGAGGTCGGTATCCTGCACGTGCGCGGCCCTCACGTGATGCGGGGCTACTGGAATCAGCCCGAGAAAACCGCCGAGGTGTTGAGGCCGGGCCCGTTGCCCGGTGAATGCCTGCTGAAAAGTGGCGATCTGTTCCGGCAGGACGCGGGAGGAGATTTTTATTTCGTGGCGCGCGGCGACGAAATCATTAAAAGCCGCGGCGAGAAGGTGAGTCCCGATGAGGTGGAAAACGCCATCTACAGCTTGCCCGCCGTGCGGGAAGCGGTGGTGGCCGGGATCCCTGATCCCCTGCTGGGAGAGGCGGTCTGCGCCTTTGTCACGCTCCGCGAGGGCGCCAAACTGACCGTGCGGCAAATCAAGCGGGCTTGCAGCGAGCGTTTGGAAAATTACATGGTGCCCAAATATGTGCTGATAGTCTCTGAACTGCCGCGCACCCTTAACGGCAAGCTGTCGCGCAAATCGATCTTGCAACAATACAGTGCGCTGATCGTTGAAGCAGCCTGATTTCAAGGAGTTTTTATGAGTCTGGAAATCGCCGCCGCGCTCGAGTTCGACGAGGCCGCCGAAGCGGCCAAAATTACCGAACGGCTGCGCGAACTGTTGCGCAGCCACCTGCGCCGTCGCGGGTTGATCGTGGCCATTTCTGGGGGTATCGACAGCGCGGTCTGCGCCGCTTTAGCCGTGGGCGCCGTAGGGCCAGAGCGCGTGTTTGGCCTGCTGCTGCCCGAACGCGATTCCGCCGCTGAAAGCACGCTGCGCGGCCGGCAGATGGTGGAGCATCTGGGAATCGCCCACGAGGAATTTGACATTGCGCCGGTATTGGACGCCTTGGGGTGTTATCGCTGGCGTGATGCGGCGATTCGCGCGGTCTTTCCTGACTATACCGCCGGTTGGAAAAACAAGATCGCCATTGCCGGCGGCCAGGGTGGCGGCTTCAATTATTTTAAATTGGTGGTGCAAGCGCCTGCCGGCCAGATTTTTGAATCCAGGCTTGATTCGAAAAACTACCTGCAAATTGTCGCCGCCACTAACTTCAAGCAGCGCGTGCGTAAAACCTTGGAATATTTTCATGCCGACCGCTTGAATTACGCCGTGATCGGTACTCCCAACCGACTCGAATATGACCAAGGGTTCTTTGTGAAAAACGGCGATGGCGCGGCCGATCTCAAACCGATCGCGCACTTGTATAAGACACAGGTGTATGCGCTCGCGCGTCATTTGAAGCTTCCGCAAGCTATTTGTAACGCCCAGCCGACGACAGATACCTATAGCATGGCGCAGGGTCAAGATGAATTCTATTTTGCCCTTCCTTACGACAAAATGGATGTGGCTTTATTGGCTTACAACAGCAACCAGCCGGCCGCCAAGCTGGCGTCGGAATTGGCTCTCAGTGTCGAACAGGCGGAATTCATCTATCGCGATATCGAGATGAAACGGAAAACCACCGCCATTCTGCATTGGCCAGCCATACCGGTGGAAGCGGTTGACGGCCCGCTTACCATTCCTCCAGAGCTTGAATAAACACTTGAAAAATTGGAGAAAATGATGAGGGTGAGAAAGCAAGTCCGGCAATGGGGGCCGATCGTTGGACTTACAGTAATGCTGTTTGGCTGTGATGGGGTTCATCAGGTGGAAACTGCAAAAGCGTCGGCGGCTCAAATCACTCCGTCCGAATGGCAAGCGCTGTCGAACAGGCGAGTGTTATTCGCTCATCAGTCGGTAGGTCAAAATATCCTTGAAGGGGTAGCATCGTTGGCGGGTCAGGCGGGAGTTCAGTTGCCCGTAACCAAACTCCAGGAGTCTGGGGCAACGAATGGAGCTGGTATCGTTCATTTTTTCGTCGGTCAAAATGAAGACCCCGCTTCAAAACTTAAGGATTTTGCGAAAAC
>DPWB01000371.1 GCA_003527885.1 Candidatus Competibacteraceae bacterium | reverse complement strand
TTAAGATGCTTTTTTTTTTTTTAATGATACGGCGACCACCGAGATCTACACTAGATCGCTCGTCGGCAGCGTCAGATGTGTATTCGACGAAGGCCTTGATCCCGCCTTGGTACTCGAAGACATCTTCCTTGCTGGTGCGCTCGTCGCGTAGGCGGATACAGACGCCGGAGTTGAGAAAAGACAGCTCGCGCAAGCGCTTGGCCAGCACGTCGTAATGAAAATCGATATTGGTGAAAACGGTGGAACTGGGTTTGAAGCGGATTTCGGTACCGGTCTGTTCGGTCTCGCCGGTCTCCCGCAAGGGCGCTTGCGGGTCGCCGAGCCGGTACTCCTGTCGGTGCAGCTTGCCGTCGCGATGGATGGTCAGTTGCAGGTACTCGGACAGCGCGTTCACCACCGACACGCCAACCCCGTGCAAACCGCCGGAAACCTTGTAGGAACGGTCGTCGAACTTGCCGCCAGCGTGCAGCACGGTCATGATGACCTCGGCGGCGGAGCGCCCCTTGGAATGCTCGTCGGTGGGAATGCCGCGGCCGTTGTCCGTCACCGTCACCGATTCATCGGTGTGAATGGTCACGCTGATCTCGGTGCAGTAACCGGCCAGCGCCTCGTCGATGGAGTTGTCCACCACCTCGAAAACCATGTGATGCAAGCCGGTGCCATCGTCGGTATCGCCGATGTACATGCCGGGCCGTTTGCGTACCGCGTCCAGCCCTTCCAGGACCGTAATGCTCGACGAGGTGTAAGACGAATCGTTCATAAAACTCCGCTTCTCCAATCCGTAATGTAGGGGCGGATTATACCATTTTGCCCAGCTCTCCGTGCGTGAGATGAAACGTTTTCGCCTCGCTCCAAGCGGCGATATCCAGCAAGCCGGGCTCGATGGCGGTCACGAACAACTGGCTGTCGAGCGCCGCCAACGCCCGCATCACCCGCGCTCGATTGGTGGGGTCGAGCTCGGACGGCAGATCGTCGATCAGCAAGATGCTGGCATCTCCCGCATGGAGCCGGTACAGCTGCGCTTGCGCCAACAACAAGGCGATGACCAGCAGCTTCTGCTGGCCGCGCGACAGCGCTTCCGACAGAGGACGCCCGTCGACCCGGATACCGAAATCCGCCCGGTGCGGCCCCAGCCGGGTGTGGCTTTGCTGGCGATCCTGATCGCGACCGGCGTGCAACCACCCCGCAAAATCCCGCTCAGACGGCTCTAGAGGCCAGCCACGGCGATAATCGACCTCGACCCTTACCCCACAGAGGGTCGACTCCGCCAAAGGCCTTAAAACGCTTTCTAGGGCCTTACAGAAGCTTTCGCGCAACCGGTCGAGGGCCGCCGCAGCCAGCGTCAGTTCGCCGTCCCAAGCATCCGCCACCCGGTCGGGCGCGCGGGCGCGCAAGGCGGCGTTGCGGTGGCGCAGGGCCACGCCGTAGCGCCGCCAAGCGCCGAGAAAAGCCGGCTCGGCGTAGAACAACCCCCAATCCATGAAGCGGCGGCGCAGTTGCGGGCCATCTTCCAGCAAGCGATGGCTGTCGGGATTGAGCAGCAACACCGGCACCTGCCGGGCCAGATCGGCCAGCGAACGGGTCGGAACGCCGCCGACGCGGGCCACCAGTTCGCGCGGCCCGCGCTCGACCCCGACCGGCACCCGCCGGCCGTCGGTGCCGGCCATCATCGCCACGATGCGGAACCGCTCGGCCTCGCTCTGGATCAACTCGCGCGGCTGGCGGGTGCGAAATGAACGGCCCCGGCCCAGAAAATACAACGCCTCCAGCAGGCTGGTCTTGCCGGAGGCGTTGGGGCCGATCAGCAGGTTCAGGCCGGGCGCGCACGGCAGGTTGAGCCCCCGCAGGTTGCGAAACCCGGCGATGTCGAGCGAAGCGACCCACATCCGAGGCGCGGGCTTACAGCCGCATGGGCATGATGACGTGCTTGCTGGCGCCGCCTTCGCTTTCCTCGATCAGGCAACTGCCGCCGGAATCGGTGAAGGACAGTTTCGCCAGTTCCCCGCCTAGCGCGCCCAGCGCGTCGAGCAGGTAGCTCACGTTGAAGCCGATCTCCATGGGACCGCCGCTGTAGTTGATTTCGATCTCTTCCTCGGCTTCTTCCTGCTCCGAGTTATGGGCTTGCGCCCGCAGGGTCCAGTCTTCCAGTTGCAGGCGAATTCCCCGGGTCTTGTCGTCGAGCACGATGCCGGCCCGCGCCAGAGCGGTTCGCAGCACCATGCGGTCGGCGATCACGGTCCGCGCCGCATCGCGCGGGATGACCCGCTGGTAGTCGGGAAACTTGCCGTCGATCAGTTTGGAGGTCAGGCGGATATCGCCCATCGCCACCCGGATGTGGTTGGCGCCGAGCGCCAGCACCGCTTCCGCCTCGCTGTCGGCCAGCAGCCGCATCAGTTCCAGCACGCCCTTGCGCGGCACGATGACTTGCCGGTGTTCCACCGCCTCGGCTTCGGTGGGCAATTCCTGGAAGGCCAGCCGGTGGCCGTCGGTGGCGACCACCCGCAACGCGCCGGAACTCACTTCCAGCAGCAAGCCGTTCAGGTAGTAGCGCACGTCCTGCTGGGCCATGGCGAAGTGGGTGCGCTCGATCAGGCCGCGCAGGGTTCCCTGTTCCAGCGGGATGCCCACGCCGAACGGCAAATCCTCCAGCGTGGGGAAATCGGTGGCCGGCAGCGCCACCAGCGTGAAGCGGCTGCGCCCGCAACGCACGGTCGCTTTCTCCCCTTCGACGCTCAGCGCCACCGTCGCGTCTTCGGGCAGGGCGCGCAGAATGTCGTGCAGCTTGCGGGCGGGGAGGGTGATGTCGCCCGGCGCCTCCACCGGCAGTTCGAGCCTGACCGATAGCTCGACTTCCAGATCGGTGGCGGTCAGGGTCAGTTCACGCTCGGTGGCCGACAGCAGCACGTTGCTCAGGATCGGCAGCGTTTGCCGGCGCTCGACCGCTCCGATCACTTGCTGGAGCGGTTTGAGCAAGTGCTCGCGCTTGGCTTCCAGTTTCATGGATTCTCCCGATAGGTTCGCAAGCCCACGGTTCGCTCCGGGGCGGTCAATTCCCGACTGTTGTCAGGGGTTAAAAAATTTTTGTTCCTGTGGGCGAGACATTTTCGCCGTTCCCCAATCAGTAAAGAACTTCTCTTATATATATAAAAGATTATTATTATTAG
>DPWB01000161.1:715-2693 GCA_003527885.1 Candidatus Competibacteraceae bacterium | reverse complement strand
AGAAGTTGGAGGTAGCGCCGGTACAGTGCGGCGGCATGGAGGAGGTGACCCGCATCTACCACGACGGCCGCGAGGAAACCACCCTGCGCGAGCGCGCCCCGCGCGTGGAGGAATTGCGCCGCGCCTTGCAGCGCTATCTCGACACCGACCCGCAGGTGCTGGATTCCCTGCGCGATACGGCGGGATTCGTGCTGGCCCAGCAGAAACTGGATGCGGCGGTCGCGCACTACCGCCAGGGCAAAGCGCAAGCCATCGTCCAGAGTTATTCGCGCAAGGCGGTGTTCGGGGCGCTGGCGGCGGTCNNCTGGCCGAGCGGATCGGCGAGAAGCTGGAGGTAGCGCCGGTGCAGTGCGGCGGCATGGAGGAAGTCACCCGGATTTACCACGACGGCCGCGAGGAAACCACCCTGCGCGAGCGCGCCCCGCGCGTGGAGGAATTGCGCCGCGCCTTGCAGCGCTATCTCGACACCGACCCGCAGGTGCTGGATTCCCTGCGCGATACGGCGGTATTCGTGCTGGCCCAGCAGAAACTGGATGCGGCGGTCGCGCACTACCGCCAGGGCAAAGCGCAAGCCATCGTCCAGAGTTATTCGCGCAAGGCGGTGTTCGGGGCGCTGGCGGCGGTCAGTCCGGGGACCGACATCTTGATTCAGGGCTATCTGGGCCTCAATCTGGTCAAGGAATTGTGCGCGCTGTACGAGGTGCCGGCGCGGGAGATGGACATGCAGCGCTTTCTGGATCTGGCCGGCAACCAGATCCGCCGCAGCATGAATTTGCTGCTGGCGCTGGTCGGCAATGTGTTCAAGGCCTTTCCCGGCGTGGGTACGGTGGTGGGCGGCGCGATTCACGCCGTGGTCTACGGTTTGGTCTTCGAGAGCTTGGGCAAAGCGATCGCCCGTTCGCTGGAAAGCCGCGGCGATCTGGTCAGCGGACCGACTCTGCGGATGTTCGAGGATAACCTGAGTGAAGATTTGGAAGCGCGTGCAAGACGCCTTGCCCAACTGGTTTGGACACGACAGCGGGATGGTGAAGAAAGTACCGGAAACATCGCCCCCTGACGGCGATGCCCACCTGGCGCTGGCCCGCGAGAGCTTGCGCGACTTGCTCGATGACAAGCGGGTGCCGCCGCCGGTGCGCGCGGCGTTGGCCGAGGATTACCAGCAACTGAAATTGCTGCTGGAAAAGATCGAGCACGGCCACATCCATATCGCGGTGTTCGGGCGGGTCAGCGTCGGCAAGTCGGCGCTCCTGAACGCCTTGCTGGGTGAGACGCAATTCTCGACCAGCCCGCTACACGGCGAAACCACCCGCGCCGCGCACGCCCGCTGGCAGGAATACGACGCCGGCGGGGTGTTTCTGATCGACACGCCCGGCATCAACGAGGTGGCCGGCGAAGAGCGCGAACGGCTCGCCCACGATGTCGCCAGCCGCTGCGATCTGGTGCTGTTCGTGGTGGACGGCGACATCACCGACACCGAAATCAAGGCGTTGCGGCAAGTCAAGGGTGCGGCGCAACGGCTGCTGCTGGTCCTCAACAAGACCGACCGCTACACCCCGGCCGAACGCGAGCTGCTCCTTAAAACCTTGCGCGAACGCGCCGCGGGGTCGATCCATCCGCAGGATATCGTCACCGCCGCCGCGCAACCGGCCGAGCGCATCGTGATTCTGGTGGACGCCGCCGGCAACGAGACCGAAACCCGCCGCCGGCCGGAACCGGATGTGACCGCGTTGCGCGAGCGGATCTGGGACATCCTCAAGGCTGAAGGCAAGACCATGGCAGCGCTCAACGCCGGGCTGTTCGCCGGCCGGTTCTCCGACCGGCTGACCCGCGAGATCGTCACTGTCCGCCGCGATCTGGCCGAGCAAGTGGTGCGCAACTATTGCTTGGCCAAGGGGGTGGCGGTGGCGCTGAACCCGATTCCCGTGGCCGACATTCTGGCGGCGGTCGCCACCGACGCGGCGATGATCGTGCATTTGGG
>DPWB01000161.1:0-480 GCA_003527885.1 Candidatus Competibacteraceae bacterium | reverse complement strand
ATCTTCACCCAACTGGCGTTTCTGATGGGAACGGTGTGGGTGATGAACCTGGTGGCCTCGGCGCTCAAGGGCATCAGCCTGGGGCTGTCGACGCTGGTGACCGCCGCCGCCCAAGGTGCGGTCGCTTGGTATGGCACCTATGTCGTCGGAAAAGCCGCCGAACAGTATTTCGCCCAAGGCAAATCCTGGGGAGAAGGCGGCCCGAAGCGGGTGGTGCAGGACATTCTCGACAGCCTCGACCGGGAATCGCTGCTGGCCCAAGCGCGGGACGATATCCTGTCTCGATTGAAACCGCTGCTGTGAGCCGATGAGTTTCTCTTTTCTGATCGGCTTCCTCGCGGTGACGGGAATCGGCCTGTGGTTCTGGCGGGACAGCCTCGGCGCCCGCGAACAGGCCCGCGCCGCGCTGGCGACGAGCGCACTAGTGTAGATCTCGGTGGTCGCCGTATCATTAAAAAAAATGGCAACAGAAGCATGAGA
>DPWB01000061.1:3805-10523 GCA_003527885.1 Candidatus Competibacteraceae bacterium | reverse complement strand
TGGTTGGCGGGTAGCCTCACGCTCTGCTGCGGGCTGACGCTACCGGCGGGAGCGGCCGAGGAGGCGATCCAACCGCTGGACGCCATCCGGCAACGCGCCTCCGAATTCCTGGCGTCGCAACACCGCAACCGGGCGCAACCTCCCGATATCCAGTTGAAGGAGCTCGATCCCCGCTTGCGTTTACCGAAATGCGCTGTGGCCCTGGAGGCGTTTCTACCGGGTGGGGCCAAGCCGTTTGGCGCTACGTCGGTCGGCGTGCGCTGCCGCGGCGCCCGGCCGTGGACCGTCTATCAAAGAGCCAACGTGCGGGTTTTCGAGCAAGTGCTGGTCGCCAGCCGCTTCCTGGCCAAAGGCACGGTCCTGAGCCCGGCCGACCTGCAAGCCGAACGCCGCGAGCTATCGACTTTGACGGAGTACGCCACCACCTCCGAAAACCTGCTCGGCAAGCAGTTGCGCCGCGCCCTGCCAGCGGGGGCGGTGGTCGTGCCGCAAGCGGTCAAAGGCGTACCGCTGATCCGTCAGGGCGAAACGGTCACGCTCGTCCTGCGCCAGGGTGGAATGGAGGTTCGCTCCAGCGGGATCGCGTTGGGTGACGCGGAGCTGGGCCAGCGCTTGCGGGTGCGCAACGAAAGCTCCAAGCGGGTGGTCGAAGGCACCGCGACGGCCAGCCGTCACGTCGAGGTTGGACCTTAGCGGAAATTCCATTAAAGTCAGCCCGCATCTGGCCGATAACCTCGGGCGTACTCTTTGAACCAATGGGATGGATTTGCACCATGGCCATCAACACCGTCAACGGCGTCTATGCCGCACCCGTTCGCGGCGGCTACGCCGAGCGCGCCTCACCATCGACCGTGGCGTCTCCGCCGGACAAACCGGTCGGCGAAGTCGATAAGGTCCAGCTGACGCCGGGCTCGATGAGCTTGCGCCAATTGGAAACGGGACACCAAGAACCGCCGGTCGACGACACTAAAGTCGCGGCCCTGCGTAAAGCCGTCGCCGAGGGCCACTATCAGGTCGATTCAAACCGGCTCGCCCGCAAGATGTCCGATTTTGAAGAAACGCTGTTTTCCTAGGAAGGCGGTTCAATGACGCTGGCGACCTTGATGCGTGAAGAACTGATGGAGGTCGAACGCTTGCAGCAGTGGTTGCAACGCGAATACGACGCTTTGAAAGCGCGGGATTTAGCCGACCTGGAGCAGGTGGTCGCCGAAAAACAGCAGTGTGTCGATCGGCTGCGGGCGTTGACCGATGCCCGGCTGGATTATCTCAAAGCGCAGGGAATCGCCGACGCCCGGCACTGGGTATCCCATGTCGAGCGGTTGCCGGTCGCGGAGCGGCGAGAAATTGACACGCTATGGGACGCGCTGGAACAAACCGCCCAGCAGGTCCGCGCACAAAATGAAGTGAACGGGGCGGTGATCGCCGCCAGCCGCAACCACGTCGAGCGCACGCTGGCCATCCTGCACGGTCGTGATTCCTTGGATTTCCTGTACGATCAGGACAGCCGCAAGGTGTTCGGCGGCCGCAATCAACCGATCGCGAAAGCGTGATAGCCGTGACCGCTCCGCCCGCTCAATCCGGTTGTGGATTTCGTGGCGACCGGCGTTTCGCCGGGTGGGCGACCACGCCGTCAAGCGGGTTCCAAGCGAGCCGCGTCAGAGCAGCCAGCAGCGATTCCGGCCCGCCTGCTTGGCCCGGTAAAGCGCCTGATCGGCTCGGTCGAACACGCTTTCCGGGGCATCGCCCGCTTCGAAACCGGCCACGCCGCAGGAAATCGTCACCGGAATCGTCACGCCATTATGGCTGAATTGCGCTTCCGCGATGTTGCGACGCAGCTTGTCTGCGACGTTGAACGCGGCCGTGCTGTCCGCGCCCGGCAACAGCATGGCGAATTCCTCGCCGCCGTAGCGCGCGACAAAATCCGTACTGCGGATGCGGCTGGCCAATTGTTGGGCCACGCCGCGTAATACCTCGTCGCCGGCCGCGTGGCCGTAGCGGTCGTTGATGTCCTTGAAGCGGTCGATATCCCAGACCACAAAGCTCAAAGGATTGCCGAAGCGTATCCAACGCTGATGCTCGTTTTTTAGCTGATCCTCGTAAGCGAGCCGGTTATAAACACCCGTCAACGGATCTTTGCGCATGGTTTCGCTCTTTTCCTTCAACAAACGGGCCAGCATTTCTTTCTCCCTGCTCAATACAACCACTTGGTTTTGCAGGTGCGCAATCAACCGGTCTTGCCCGGCCATCGACGACAGCGGCTCGCCGGCCAACGCGGGTTGCGTGGTCCGCTCTTTGGCGTGAGTGACTTTTTGCAGCTTTCGCCACCCGTGAAGCCCGGCTTGCGTCGCGGCGAACGAGCCGATGATCGCCAACAGGGTAGCCGAAACAGCGTACGGCTCCAGCGTTTGCAACACCCCCCATTGCTCGGTCGCCATGCCGCCTGACACCATCGCCGAAGCCCCGCGCCAGACGCCTATCAGCGCGAATGCTTGAACGGAGATTTCAAGAAAACGCCTCATCTTGGTTTTCATTTTCATACTACCTTCGCAGTGATTCCCTGACTGTCGCCCGTGACCGATTCACTCGTTGACGCAGTTTTTGGCAGCTTTCAATACTCACAACGTCTCCCACTCGAACGTAACGATTCCTCCTTTAACCGTTAGCTGTTCGCTTTCCCGGAATCCCACGGGACGTTTTGCAAGAACAATACCAAGTAAAATCAAATAACAATCAATATCTTAACAAAAAATGAGCCGTCAATAATTTGACTTGGCCCGCACTGGGCGAGCGGTCTGTCGCGTTGTCAATCCATTGACGGCGGCACGCCGCAGCGGTATTGGCGTTTGCAGGGTGAGCTGTCAGCAACGGCAAACCGCCCGCGTCGCTTCAACATAAACTCATCGATCAAGTCAATTTTCGGTTAAATCCGAAAATTTGGAGTTCATGCGATAAAATCAGTATCAGGCTGGTATTCAGTGGGAGCGGACCTCATGCAAGCGATGCGATTCAATTTCAGAACCCTGTGCCGCAACGCGGCCGAGCGCGGCGGCCAGATGCAGCGCCGTTTGCTGGACGCGCTGGAGGCGCGCCACACCGTCAAGAGCTTGCCCGAGTTCGGCATCGAACGGGCGGCGCAACTGGCCGGTTGCACCGCCAGTCACATCAGGAACTTGGAACTGCGCGGCGACTTGCCCGAACCCCGGCTGGTGGAAGCCGGTTCGATCCAGCGACGGATTTACAACTATAACGAGGTCAACCGCATCCGCGCCGCCATCGGCAAACGGCCCGGCCGCCCGCTCGGCGCCGGCTGCGTGCGGGTGGTGTTTTCCAACCTCAAGGGCGGGGTCGCGAAAACCACCATGTCGCTGCATTTCACCCAATATCTGGCGCGTGAGGGCTACCGGGTGCTGCTGGTGGACGCCGACCCCCAAGCCACCGCCACCGGCGCGTTCGGCTTCATCCCCGATCTCGATCTCGGCGACGGTGACGACCTGTTTCCGGCCCTGACCGAAAACCCGGCGCTGATCGAAAAAGCAATCAAGCACACCCACTGGGAAAATCTTCACTTGCTTCCGGCCCGGCTGGCCCTGCAATACGCCGATTGGCGGCTGTCGCAGCCGGAGGAGCGCGACAACGAAACGCTGGGGCCGCCGCCGGTGCGGCTGCACCGGGCGCTGAAAGAGATCGAGGACGGCTACGACATCATCGTGATCGATACCCCACCCTCGCTGGGGATGCTGTCATTGAACGCCGTCGCCGCCGCCAACCTGATCGTCATGCCCATCGTCCCGCACATGTACGATATTTCCTCCAGCGTGCAGTATTTCCGCATCCTGGAGCAGATTTGCGCGCTCTACGAGCGGGAAATCAACGTGCAGCGGCTGAGCATCCTGCTGACCAAGGTGGACGCCAGCACCGAAACCCTCAACAACATCGCCGTGATCAACGGCGCTTACGGCGAATTGCTGCTCAGCAACCGGATGGGCCTGACCAAGGAGCTGCAAAAATCCGCCAGCGATCAGGTCAGCATCTACGAGATCGACCAGCCGCGCGGTTCCCGCGACACCTATAACCGGGCGGTCATGATGCTGGATGGCGTCAATTCCGAAATCCTGCTGGCGGTGCGCCAGCTCTGGCAGCAGGAAGTGCTCAGCGGCATCGAAGCCGCCGAGAACCGCGCCAAGGTGATCGTATGAGCCGCCGCAAACCGCTGAAAAGTTTGAGCGACTGGATTGGCGCCGGCGGTCACAGCTTCGATGGCAGCCTGCTGAAAAGCGACGAGGACGGCGCCATCCGGCGCCTGGAGCTCGACCGGATCGTCGCCGGCCGCTACCAGCCCCGGCACCGTAGCGATGACGGCTATCTCGCCGAACTGGAACGCAGCATCCGCCAGTTCGGCATCATCGAGCCGCTGGTGGTCCGGCCGCTGGCGGATGGCAGCTTTGAGATTCTGGCCGGCCACATGCGCTGGCGGGCGGCGCAACAGGCCGGTTTGAGCAGCGTGCCGGCCGTGTTGCGTGAAGCCGACGACCGCACCGCCGCCGCCATCGCCCTGGTGGAAAACCTGTTGCGCCGCGAACTGAACCCGATCGAGGAAGGCCGGGCGCTGCGGCGGTTGCGCGAGGAGTTCGATCTGACCCAGGAACAACTGGCGGAACTGCTCGGCCTGTCGCAGCCGGCCATCAGCAAGGCGCTGCGCCTGTTGAACCTCGACCCGAAGGTGCAAGAGCTGATCGAAGACGGCAAGCTGGAAGCCGGCCACGGGAAAACGCTGCTCGGTTTGGCGCGCGCGGCGCAGGTCCGGCTGGCCGAACAAGCCGCCGCAGCCGGCTGGAGCGTGCGCGAGCTGGAGCGACGCCGGACGCTGCTGGCCGCTTCCCCACCGTCGCGCTCGACCGTACCGCGCGATCCTGACCTAGTCCGGTTGGAGGAACGCTTGCGAGAGCGGCTGGCTGCCCCGGTCCGGTTGCGCTACGACGCCGCTCGCGGTCACGGGCGTATCGAAATTAGCTTTTCCAACCTAGAAGAGTGCGATGGAATTCTATCTAGTATTGGAATCAATAAAGCCGAGAAATGATTATTTAAATTTACATCTGTAATTACGTTAATATTAAAGACAATTTATTATCCGTTTATTGTGTTTTACTTGAATTTTTTTATAATTCAGATATTATGTAATAATTATATATCAATAAAGTGTGTGGTAGACCTACTTTACCGCGCCAACCCAGGCGCGGTCTTTTTATTTCCGATCCGCCTTTGACAGTTACGGACGCGATCCCGGCTACGCCCGCCAAGCCCCGCGTTCTTGCGGTCGCCGCCCGCGCAGCCTTCGAGTCGCTCTTGCCCCCTCAGCCTTGCCGCCGCCGGTAAAACGCGGCTGTCACACCTTTCCAGTAAAGCCGTCACCGATTGAAAAACAGCAGTTGACAGAAAACGAAATTCATACTATGTATTATCTCTGTATATACAGAACAGACTTTTTCGATGGGAAAAAGAAAAAAGAAATCCGGTCAGGACGATGATGTAAAGCTGGTGGTTCGGATCGAGGCGACGTTGCGCGATGCGTTCATCGAGGCCTGTCAAGAAATGGATACCACCGCTTCAAGAGAGGTGCGGCGGTTCATCCGGGATTTTCTGGCCCGCTCGCCTAAGGACACCGAGTAACTCGTAGCGGCTCTCGCCGTTCTCGGCCATTTATTAATTATCAGTTATTTGATTAATTTAGATTTTTATTAACTCGATTTTTCTTGAGGTGCGCTGCCATGTTTCACTCCCCCCGCATCACCGGCTCGCAGGAGCAAACCCGCGCGGCGCTCAAGGCCATGAGCGCTTATTTTATCGCGACCGATCAAGCCCGGCCCCGGCAAGAACGGCAGCGGCTGGCCCTGGAATGGCTGGCGGCTGTCCGCCGTTTGCGCGCCCCCCGCTAGCGTCTGTTCCGGCCCGCCGCTCCGGTGGCCGGCGGCGGCCTTTCACGCTACCCGGCCCGGCGCGCTCCGAGGGCTGGAACCCGCTCATGAATTCCATTCGCCAACGGCTTCTGTGGTGGCTGTTGGCCGGCTTGTCCGCCGTGTTGGCCGGCTCTGGCTACGCCGCCTACCGGCAGGCCAGGGCCGAAACCAATGCGTTGTTCGATTACCAGTTGCAACAAACCGCGCTGGCGTTGCGCAACCAAAATTTGCTCGCCCTGGCCATCGGCGGCGACAACGAGGTGACCGGCGATCTGTTGGTGCAAATCTGGGACCGGAGCCGGGGTCTGTTATACGTCTCGCAGCGACAGCGGGAATTGCCCTTCGCCACTCAACCCGGCTTCGCCGATCTCGCCTGGCAAAACGAGTCCTGGCGGCTGTTCGCGCTTCATGCCGGCGAGCGCATCGTGCAAGTCGCCCAACCGTCAGGGGTGCGCTTGCGGATGAGCGCCGATATCGCCTTGCGCAATCTCGCGCCGTTCCTGCTGCTGCTGCCCGGCATGGGGTTGGTGGTCTGGTTTGGCGTGGGCGCGAGTTTGCGGCCGTTGTACCGGATCGCTTCCGAGATCCAGCGCCGTCGGCCCGGCGCGCTGGAACCGGTCGCGGCGGATCGCCTGCCGACGGAAATCACCCCGCTGGTCCGCGCGCTCGACGAGTTGCTGGCGCGGTTGGCGCAAACGCTCGACAACCAGCGGCAGTTCATCGCCGATGCCGCGCACGAGCTGCGCACCCCGCTGACCGCCGTG
>DPWB01000061.1:0-3564 GCA_003527885.1 Candidatus Competibacteraceae bacterium | reverse complement strand
CTGCGCACCCCGCTGACCGCCGTGCGCCTGCAAGCCGCGCTGGCGCGGCAAGCCAGCACGGCCGAGGAACGCGCCGGCGCGCTGCAAGACTTGGAAGCCGGTTTGGGGCGCGCCGCGCACTTGATCGAACAACTGCTGGCCATGGCGCGCCTGGACGCCGAACCGACCGGTCGGCTGGAGCCGGTGGATTTGCTCTCGCTCGCCAAAACCGTGGTGGTGGAACAGTCGCCCATCGCCGATAGCAAAGCGCTCGATCTGGGTTTGTTGTCCGGCGAACCGGCCACCATCGCCGGCGATCCGACCGAACTGCGCGCTTTGCTCGACAACCTGGTCGGCAACGCCTTGCGCTACACGCCCACCGGCGGACGCGTGGATGTCGAGGTGCGTCAGACCGAAACCGGGGCGGTGCTGGCGGTCAGCGACACCGGACCCGGCATCCCGCCGGCCGAACGGAGGCGCGTGTTCGACCGCTTCTACCGCGGGGCCGACGCCGCGGCGCCGGGCAGCGGGCTCGGCCTGGCGATCGTCAGGCGCATCGCCGACCGGCATCACGCCCGCATCGATTTGGGCTCATCTGAAAACGGCTCGGGCTTGCGGGTCACGGTACGTTTTCCGTCGGTCAGAGCCGGGGTTTGACCCCATACCCGGAGGCACGGTCGATAGGGTTTCCAAGGCCGCCGAGAGCCTGTCGGCGCGCGCCCGCCACCGATCGCGAGCGGCGGGTTTTGGAGTATAGTGAGCGCCGGCATAAGACCAACGATGAGAAGAAACGCCCATGCCGTTCGTCGATAAACTCAAGGAAGCGGTCTTCGGCAAGCCGTACGACCCGCTCAACCCGGAGACCCGCCAGAATTTGGCCATGGTCGCCTTTCTGGCTTGGATCGGGCTGGGGGCCGACGGTTTATCCTCCGCCTGTTACGGCCCGGAGGAAGCCTTTTTAGCCCTGGGCCAATACACCCATTT
The DNA here is from genome assembly GCA_003527885.1 of Candidatus Competibacteraceae bacterium. Taxonomy (GTDB): domain Bacteria; phylum Pseudomonadota; class Gammaproteobacteria; order Competibacterales; family Competibacteraceae; genus Competibacter_A. The sequence continues at coordinate 2,601 of DPWB01000061.1, read as the reverse complement.
CGGGCTTTATCTCGCCGCCGCCACTTCGCTTACCGTGTTCGTCATCGCCCTGGCGTACAACCAGGTGATCGAACTGTTTCCGAGCGGCGGCGGCGGCTACAAGGTCGCCACCCAACTGCTAGGCCCGCGCGCCGGCTTGGTATCGGGATCGGCGTTGCTGGTGGACTACATACTGACCATCGCCATTTCGGTCGCCGCCGGTGTGGACGCCCTGTTCAGCTTGCTGCCGCCCGGCGCGCAAGCGTACAAGCTGCCGACTCAAGTCGCCCTGATCATCGTTCTGCTCATGCTCAACCTGCGTGGAATGAAGGAATCGATTAAGGTGCTGCTGCCGATTTTCATGGGGTTTTTTTTCACCCACGCCTTTTTGATTCTCTATGGCATCGTGGCCCATGCCGAGGGCCTGCCCCATTTGATCCCGGACACGATCGCCGAAACCCAACAGTTGACCCAGCAAATGGGTTGGGTCTTTGCCGTTTCGTTGTTCTTGCGGGCCTATTCCTTGGGCGGCGGCACTTACACGGGCTTGGAAGCGGTTTCCAATAACGTGAACATGCTCAGCGAGCCGCGCGTCCGTACCGGCAAGTACACCATGCTTTACATGGCCGCCTCGCTCAGCTTTACCGCGGGCGGCGTCATCTTGTTGTACTTGCTTTGGCAGGCCCAATACGTTCCCCACCAGACGCTGAACGCGGTCACCTTCGGGGCCATCATCGATAGCTGGGGATTTGGTCCGACCGTCGGTCATGGCTTGCTGGCGGTGGTGCTGGCGCTGGAAGGCGGCTTGCTGTTCGTCGCCGCCAACACCGGTTTCCTCGGCGGGCCGAAGGTGCTGGCCAACATGGCGGTGGATTCCTGGGTGCCGCGTCAGTTCCGAAATTTATCCGGCCGACTGGTCACGCAGAACGGCATTCTTTTGATGGGGCTGGGCGCGCTCGGCATCCTGCTGTGGACCAACGGTGACGTGTCGGTGCTGGTGGTGCTCTACAGCATCAACGTGTTCATCACCTTTTCGCTGTCCTTGCTGGGATTGTGCCAGCACTGGTGGTCCAGCCGCTACGACGTGGACCACTGGAAATCACGCCTGCTGCTCTCTTGGATCGGTTTCACGGTCACCGGCGGCATCCTGATTGTGACCGTGGTGGAAAAATTCACCGAGGGTGGCTGGTTGACCATCCTGATCACCGGTCTGCTCATCGCGGCCTTTGCGCTCGTCAAACGCCATTACGAATACGTCCGCCAGCAACTGCGCAAGATCGACGCGCTCTACGCGCCCCGCCCCGACTGGGGCGAGGACCTGCCCGAACCGCCGCTGGCGACCGAGCAGCCGACCGCCATCTTTTTAATCGGCAAGAACCGGGGTTTGGGCATGTACGCTCTGAAATGGATCAACGAAGTGTTCAGCGGCCACTTCAAGAACTTTATCTTTCTGAGCATCGGTGAAGTGGACGCGGAAAGCTACGGCGGCAAGGGCGCGTTGCGGTCCTTGCAATACCAGATCGAAAATTCCTTGCGCTACTACGTCAACTACTGCCACAGCCGGGGGCTGGCCGCCACCTCTTATGCCGCTTACGGCACCGACGTGGAGGACGAGCTGGAAAAACTGGTGGTTCAGGTCGCGACGGATTATCCCAATGCGGTCTGTCTCGGCAGCAAGCTGATCTTCGACAACGAGAGCTGGCTGATCTCGTGGCTGCACAACCACACGGCCCTCGCCATGCAGCGCCGCCTGCACATGCGGGAAATCCAGATGATCGTGATTCCGCTGAAGATTTAAACGGCGCGCCGAAGCTTTCCAAAGCCCGTCGCTACCGGTCCAGCGACGGGCCCAACAACGCTTCGACCGCCACCGCCAAGCGATCCAAGGCACCGCCATAAAAATGGTCGGTTCCCGGCAGCACGTGCAATCGGGCGGTCGGCTGCCAGCATCGCAGCAATTCTCGCAACCGCGCCAGCGGCGCAAACTCGTCGCGCTCGCCGGCGATGACCAGCCATTCGGCAACCGGTTCGGGCAGATTACTGAAATCCAGAAAAGCCACCGGCGGCGCCACCAGCAGTTGCCGGCGCGCCGAGGCCAGCGGCGGATCGAGCGTCAGATTGACCCAAGCCCCGAAAGAGTAACCGGCCAGATCGGTCACGATCTTGTCACGTTCGGCCAGATACGTCGCGGCGGCTCGAACGTCGTCCCGCTCGCCCGAACCGTCGGCGTAATGGCCTTCGCTGGCGCCCACGCCCCGGAAATTGAAGCGCAGCGTGGTGTAACCTCGTCGCTGATAGGCGGCGGCGATGACCCCCACCACCGGGTTGTCGAGATCGCCGCCATACAGCGGATGGGGGTGGGTGATGACCGCCGCCTTCGGCCCGGCCATCGGACACAACCGCCCCTCCAGACGCAGCGAACCCGCAGCGAATGAAACGGGTTGTTCGACGGCCGGCATCGAACCGCACCCGCGAGTTTATTTGGAATAGACCGAATCCCAGATTTTCCCTATCCAAGAGCGCTTGTTCCAGCTTCCTTTCAGCCCTTTTTCGAGGAAGAATCCGGTGTATTTCTTATCGGTCCCCATGATGTGTTCTCGCAGCCATTTTCTCAGAAAATGG
>DPWB01000123.1 GCA_003527885.1 Candidatus Competibacteraceae bacterium | reverse complement strand
CGGTGCGGCGGCATTATGGGAGTTCCTGACCCCGCAAGCAAAGCAAAGTTCGAAAAAAATTTGTTACATTTTTGTGTTGCTGGCTCGGTCGAGGCGAGTGGCGACCGGGGTCGTTCCGAGTCGCCGCTGGCCGTCAGCGCACCACGAGTTGATAAACCGCTTCGGTACGGGCCGCGACGTTGTCCCAGTTGAAATGTTCCTCGACCGCTCGCCGGCCGTTGGCGCCGAGCAGCCGGCCACGTTCGCGATCCGCTAACAGGGCCGTGATGCCATGCGCCAAGGCATCCGGTCGGGCCTCCGCCAAAAAACCGTTGGTGTTGTGGTCGACAAAGTCCCGGGGGCCACCCGCGGTCGTGACGACCACCGGCTTGGCGGCGGCCCACGCGTCCAAGACCACGATGCCGAAGGGCTCGTTGCGGCTTGGCACCGCGACCACGTCGCAGGCGAACAGCAGGTCGATGTAGTCCCGGTAGGGTAGGCGACCGAGCAAGATGGCCGCGCTTGCCACACCCAGATTCTGGATTTGCCGCGCGATAGCGGCTTTTTCGGGGCCTTCACCCGAGAGGATGAAGCGGGCTTCTGGATGGGCCGCCAGAATCAGCGGTATGGCTTCGACCAGTAAATCCAGGCCTTTTTGCACGGTCATCCGGCCCGGCGAGAAGACGGTCGGCGCCGTTGGGTCGATGCCGTGACGGGCCTTGGTCTGTGCCGCATCGCGAGCGCCGGCGAAACTCTGGTAGCTGACGCCGTTGGGGACGATGCGGACCTTCTCCGGGGGAACGCGATAAATGCGTTGCAATTCCTCGGCCAGGAACTGGCTCACCGCGATGACCAGGCTGGCGTCATGGCAGCCCGCCGCCTCGATGTCGCGCACCTGTCGGGCGAAGCCGTCGTGGAACACGTTGCCGGCGCGGCCGTATTCGGTGGAATGCATGGTCAGCACGCCCGGCGTGCCGGAGCCGTCCATGGTGGCGCGCAGGGCGTCGGCCGCCAGCCAGTCATGGGCGTGGACGATGTCGAACGGGCCGATCATGGCCGCGATTTGTTGGAAGCGCTGCGTCATGGCTTGGCACATGAAGGCCATGCTCTCGACCTCGCTGTCGCTCAGGCCGTGATCGACGCGGTGATAATGCACGCCGCCGATGGATTCGTAATCACCCTGCGTTTCCTTGCGCCGGGTGATCACATGCAACTCGTGGCCCCGTCGGCGCAGGCCGGCGGCCAGTTCGGTCACATGGACGCCGAGGCCGCCCAAGCAAATGGAGTGCAGGGATTCCGAGGAAAACATCGCGACGCGCATGGCTGTACGACCGCTCAACTTGAGCGCAGAGGATGCAATCGAACGGCAAGCGCCGTGCCGGATGTCTCTTGCCGGAGCGCGGCGGAACGCTCGCCGCTTTCAGGGTTCGCCCACGGTCTTGGGCTGGTCCAAACCCTGCTCCGCCAGCGCCGCCGCCCGGAACAGGGCGCGGCCCTTGTTCATGGTTTCCTCCCATTCCTTTGCGGGAACGGAGTCCGCCACCACGCCGCCGCCCGCCTGGATGTGCAGCATTCCCTCCTTGAGCACGGCGGTGCGGATGGCGATGGCGGTGTCCATGTTGCCAGACCACGACAAATAGCCGACCGCCCCGGCGTAAATACCCCGTTTGACCGGCTCCAACTCGTCGATGATTTCCATGGCGCGGATTTTTGGCGCGCCGCTGAGCGTGCCCGCCGGAAAAGTGGCGCGCAGCGCATCGATGGCGGTCAGGCCCGGCCGCAGTCGCCCGGTCACGTTGGAGACGATGTGCATGACGTGCGAGTAACGTTCCACCCTCATCTTTTCGGTCAGCCGGACACTGCCGGTTTCGCTGACCCGGCCCACGTCGTTGCGGCCCAAGTCGATCAGCATCAGGTGTTCGGCCAATTCCTTGGGATCGGCCAGCAGTTCCGCCTCCAGCGCCTGATCCTGCTCCTCGGTGGCGCCGCGCTGGCGGGTGCCGGCGATGGGCCGCACCGTGAGCAGGCCATCCTCCAGCCGGGTCAGAATCTCCGGCGAAGAGCCAACGATGTGGAAATCGCCCAAATTGAGGAAATACATATACGGTGAGGGGTTCAAGCCCCGCAGCGCCCGGTACAAATCCAGCGGCGCGGCCCGGAACGGTGCCGACAGGCGCTGCGACGGCACCACCTGCATACAATCGCCGGCCAGGATGTAGTCCTTGATCCGCTCGACGGCGGCCTCGTAACCCTGTTGGGTGAAGCCGGAGACAAATTCGATCTCGTCCGCGGCGGGATTGGAGCGAGGCAAGGCATAAAGCGAGCGCGCGGCGCGCAGTTGTTCGTCCCACTCGTCGAGCCGCTGTTGGGCGCGGACGTAGGCGCGTTCCACCGCCGGGTCCACCAGAGTGATCATGTACAGTCGCCCGGCCAAGTTGTCGAACACCACCACATCTTCCGACACCAGCAGCAGGATGTCGGGATTGTCGAGCGGGTCGGGATTGGGGCAACGCGCCAGTTTTGGCTCGATGTAGCGAACGGTGTCGTAGCCGAAATAACCGACCAGTCCACCGATGAAGCGCGGCAACCCTTCACCGGTGGCCGGCACCCGATAGCGGCTCTGAAAGTCCTGCAACCAGGCCAGCGGATCGGCGCACTCCAGCGCCTCGACGATTTCACCGGCGTGCTCGACGGTCACCCGCTGGCCGCGCACCCGGATGATCTTGCGACAGGGCAGGCCGATGATGGAATAACGGCCCCATTTTTCGCCGCCGTGCACCGATTCCAGCAGATAGCTGTACGGCGCGTCGGCCAGCTTGAGGTAGGTGCTGAGCGGGGTGTCGAAGTCGGCCAGCACTTCGCGGGCGACCGGAATCCGGTTGAACCCTCGTTCGACTAGCGCTTGAAAGTCTTGCTGCTTCATAAAAGGGCGGGCATCCTGAAAGGCGGAAACACGAGAGACACAGCGAATCGGTATCCTTCGATTCTAGCGACGCCATCGGAAATCCGAAGCCCGTTTCAGGCGCGAACGGAGAAGCGAGAAATGGGCGGACGAGGGCATCAGCCGGCCCCGCCCAGCAGGCGCGGCAGGTCCGCGATGGAATCGATCACGGCGTCCGGCCGGGCTTCGCGGATATCGCGGCCGTGGTTGTAGCCGTAAGGCACGCACACCACCGGACAGCCGGCGTGGCGGGCGGCCCCTACATCGTTGAGGGAATCCCCGACCATCAAGCTCCGGTTGATGGGAGCGCCCAACCGGCTGGCGCAAAGCAGCAGGGCGTCCGGCGCGGGTTTGGGATGGGCGACGCATTCGCCGCCGACCACGGCGCTAAAGAGGTGGCCGATGCCCAGATGCCCCAACAGCGGTCGGGCAAATTCGACCGGTTTGTTGGTCACACACGCCATCGGGAAACCGGTGGCATGGAGCTGGGCCAGCCCCTCGCGCACGCCGGGATAAAGGGCGCTGCGGGTGCTGAGGTGTTCGGCGTAAGCGGCCTTGTAGAGCGGTTTGGCGCGAGCGAACAGCGCCGGGTCGGCGCGTCCCGCCATCTCGTCAGTCAGGGCGCGGTGGATGAGATTGTCCACGCCGTTGCCGACCCAGTCGCGCACCTGAGACTCCTCCCGCGCCGGCAGGCCCAACTGGTCCCGCATGATGTTCACGGCGGCGGCCAGATCGGGCACGCTGTCGACCAGGGTGCCGTCGAGATCGAAGAGCAGGGCGATGATATTCGCAAACATGTTATCGGTGACCGGCCTTGGCGAGTTCGGCGCGCAAAGCGGCGAGGGTGGCGCGGTAGTCGGGGGTGTTGAAGATGGCGGACCCGGCGACGAAGGTATCGGCTCCGGCGTCGGCGATGGCGCGGATGTTGGCGACGTTGACGCCCCCGTCCACTTCCAGCCGGACCGGGTGGCCGCTGTCGTCGATGAGCCGGCGCGCGTCGCGCAACTTGTGCAGCGTGCCGTCGATGAAGCGTTGGCCGCCGAAACCGGGATTGACCGCCATCAGCAGCACCATGTCCAGCTTGTCCATCACGTACTTGAGATGATCGAGCGGCGTGGCGGGATTGAAGACCAAGCCCGCTTTGCAACCGCTATCGCGGATCAGTTGCAAGCTGCGGTCGATGTGCTCGCTGGCTTCGGGATGGAACGTGATGTAGCTGGCGCCGGCCTGGGCGAAGTCGGGAATGAGGCGATCCACCGGTTTGACCATCAAATGCACGTCGATGGGCGCGGCGACCCCGTACTTGCGTAGCGCCGCGCACACCAGCGGCCCCGCGGTGAGGTTCGGGACGTAATGGTTGTCCATCACGTCGAAATGAACGAGGTCCGCGCCGGCGGCCAAGACCGCATCGACTTCCGCGCCGAGCCGGGCGAAATCGGCGGACAAAAGCGATGGCGCAATCCAAAAATCCCGCATGGTTGATCTCGGGGCGGTCACGGCGGTGACGGTGAGAGCTGGTGCTATCGAAATTGGGCGAGGACTTTACCTGAATCGTCGGGTTTTGGACAACGCTTCGGTCGAACACGGTAGGTGGGGGTTGAGCGATCGACCGGTCACATCAGGCGCTGGATCACTCGTTTTCGAAATTGGAGCGCCATTTTTGGGTTCGGCATTTCGGCGGCCAAAGCATCGATGGCGTCGGTAAGGGTGGTTGCGGTACTAAAATGATCGGCGCAAACCATGTTGGCGATAGGCCCGATGAACTCTCTCAGCGTTTGCTCCAGAACGGTTTTGGCGTCGCCCGTCAATGACGGTGGCGAAGGTGACGGCGATGGTTTGGGCTGGGGCTCCGCGCCGTGAGCGATGAAGCTGTCGAGAATGGCCAAAATTTCAGAGGTGGGGGGCAAGCTCATCCGTTCGGGAGCGAGAGTGCCCGGAGCGAAGGCGATACCGTAATTTTTAATGTCGAGCAGGCACGAAAGCGCGTCGGTGCCGCGCTTTTCTTGAGCGATCAGCGAAACGATTTCACCCGCTTGCAGGCCGAATTGGCCGGTGAGGTGGCCGTTTTCAAGGATATATACGGTGCCGGTTTGCCTTCCTTCGCACAGCTCGTGTAGCCGGGCGATGACGGCCGGAAGAGGGATGGATTGGCGGAACATGGCGATGTCTCGGAGTTGAAGCGGAGCGCGGGAAAGGGGAGCCTCCCACGCTCCGCTGGAGGTTTTACGTCAGCTTTTTCTCTAACCGCCGCATGGCGACCACGACGCTGTTGCGCAGTAGGTCGATCGTATGCCGCACGTAATCTATTTCGTCGCGGCTGCCCGGATTGTCTTGTAGCGGCAAATCCAACTCGCCCTGGGCAATGCGCTCGGTCGCCAACGCCAGCTCTTTGAGGCGTTTGATGATCGCTTTTTGGGTGAACAGGAAATTCAGCAGGAACGCCAGCACGATCAAGACGACGGTGTAAGGATTGAGGAAGGTCAAAAAGACCTCGGCCAGGGTAATATCCGGCAGCTTGACGCTGATGATGCCGCGCACGTCGCCGACCTTGTAACCGAAGGCGCGTTTGTCGCCGTATTTTTCGATGACATCCGCCGGTGCGTCCTTGGGGTCGCCATGACATTTCAGGCAGGATTGCTGTACGAAAATCGGCTGGCTGTAGCGATAAAAGTTGCCTTCGAACGCATCTTGGTATTTCTGGTTATGATCGGCCTTGAAGGTCCGAATGGATGCACTCTCGAACGGGTCAGGCGCATTGGCCGGATTGCGATATTCGTCGCTGGTGACGCGGAAGGTGGCGCGGGTCGCGGTCTTGCCTACGATTTCCGACAATTCGCGCGTGGCCAGCGCCGGATTTTTGGAGAAGAACTCCATAGTGTTGTCACCGCTGGTCCGTTTGCCGAGGAAGTCGCGGAATTCGGGGGACAGATGGTCGACCCACACCACGCCACTGTTGGCGACCCAGGTCCGAAAGGCAATCACTTGTTCGGCGGACGCCATGGCTTCGTTGCGTAATTGGACGGTTTTTAGAGTGTAGATACCGATGAAAAGACCGGCGATGATCAGCACTAGCGTGAGGATAAAGATCAGAGAATATTTAAGTTGGATGCTCCATTTGGAAAACACGATTGTCTTTCTCCCAATAAAAACAGTTGCTTAACAGAAAACTATCAAATGGCCCGATGGTCATGAACCGATTCCAAGCCACTTTATCGTCAGATAGCCTAATTTTTATAAGCATATTATGTACCAATAATGTTTAATAAGTACATCTTTTAAATCAATGGAGCGCTAAAGTCGATTATTTTACTAGGTTAATAGAGATTATAAATTCGATGGATTGGCAACATACTGCCTCAAATAACGAGCACTTGCGATGCGCCGGCCGCTAAATGGCCGATTATCGTGGCCTCGGTAAAGCCTGTTTGGCGGAAGCAGGCCACGACGGTTTCCGCCGCCTCCGGCGCGCAGGCGACCAGCAAGCCGCCACTGGTTTGGGGATCGCACAGCAGGCGCTGGCCCCAGGAGGGCAGCTGTGAGTTCAAACTGACCTCGTGCCCGTAACTCGCCCAATTGCGCTCGATGGCGCCGGGGCCGACCCCTTGCGGGAGCAGGGCGAGGGCGGTGGGTAAAACCGGCAGGCGGTCGAACTGAAGCCGCGCCGCCAGCTTGGAACCGCGACAGATCTCCAGCAGATGGCCGAGCAGCCCGAAGCCGGTCACGTCGGTCATGGCGTGGACCGCCTCCAACGTCCCGAGGCGCTGGCCGACATCGTTGAGGCGGGTGGTCACCACCAGCATTTCGGCATAACCCGCCGCGTCCAATAACCCTTTCTTCAGCGCCGCGCCGAGCACGCCGACGCCCAACGGCTTACCGAGGATCAGCGCATCGCCGGGGCGGGCGGTGTCGTTACGCTTGAGATGAGCCGGAGCTACCACGCCAATCACGGCCAAGCCGTAAATCGGCTCCGGGGAGTCGATGGAATGGCCACCGGCCAGCGCGACGCCCGCCTCGCGGCACACATCGGCGCCACCGGCCATGATCCGGCGGATGATCTCCAGCGGCAGGGTGTTGATGGGCATACCCAGAATCGCCAGCGCCAGGATTGGCGTTGCGCCCATCGCGTACACATCGGAAATGGCGTTGGTGGCGGCGATACGGCCAAAATCGTGGGGATCATCCACGATAGGCATGAAAAAATCGGTGGTGGCGACGATGGCTTGCTGGCCGTTCAGCCGGAACACGGCGGCATCGTCGGCGGTGGCGCTACCCACCAGCAGATCGGGGTGTGGAAAGCCGCCGGAGACGCCCGCCAGCGCCTCGCGCAGCACGGCGGGGGCGATCTTGCAGC
>DPWB01000312.1:4093-6230 GCA_003527885.1 Candidatus Competibacteraceae bacterium | reverse complement strand
GTTGACCTCGTGCGAGGTGCGGAAGCCGTCGAAGAAGTGGATGAACGGCACCCGCGCCTCCAAGGTGGCGGCCTGGGCGATCAGCGCCATGTCGTGGGCTTCCTGCACCGAGGCCGACACCAACATGCAAAAGCCGGTCGGGCGCACCGACATGACGTCTTGATGGTCGCCGAAAATCGATAATCCCTGGGTCGCCAGCGCGCGGGCGGCGACGTGGAACACCGCCGAGGTCAACTCGCCGGCGATCTTGTACATGTTGGGGATCATCAGCAGGAGACCCTGCGAAGCGGTGAAGGTCGTGGTCAGCGCGCCGGTCTGCAACGCCCCGTGAGCCGCGCCGGCCGCGCCGCCTTCATGCTGCATCTCCATGACCAGGGGGACGGTCCCCCAGATGTTCTTGACCCCTTCCGAGGCCCACTGGTCGGCCAGTTCGGCCATGGTCGAGGACGGCGTGATGGGGTAGATGGTACAGACTTCGTTCACGCGATAGGCGACGTAGGCAGCGGCCTCGTTGCCATCGATGGTGGTGACTTGCCGTTCGGTCATTGCGCTTCTCTTCTCTTGGCCCGCGCCAAGCGGCGACGGGCAGTGGATTCAGGAAATGAATGTTCGACCCTTCCCGTGCGGGAAAGGCGTTCGATTTCATCGGTCGGTTCAACCGGCCGGCTGCGACGCCTCCGCTGGCGGCTCGGGGATCATGTCGATGGCGTGGCAGGGACACTGTTCGAAGCACACCGCGCAGCCGGTGCACAGATCGTAGTTGTAGCGGTAGCGTTTGCCCGGCCCCAGCTTGATGATGGCGTCTTCCGGGCAGGCGCCGTAACAGCCGTCGCACTCGTAGCAGTTGCCGCAGGACAGGCAGCGCCTGGCCTCGTACAGCGCTTCTTTCTGGCTCAAGCCGCCCACCACTTCCTCGAAGCTGCTGGTGCGCTGCTTTAGGTCCAGGTGGCCCTGCGGGCGCTGGGCGGCGTCGGTGTAATACCAGACGTGCAGCTTCTCGAAAGTCGCCAGACCGTGCTTGGGCGGCTTGACGTAAGCGGCGCCGCGCAGCCAGGCATCGATGTTGCGAGCGGCTTTCTTGCCGTGGCCGACGCCGATGGTAACGGTACGGTCGGAAGGCACCATGTCGCCGCCGGCGAACAGGCCGGGATAACCGGTCATCATGTTCTCATCCACCGTCACCACGCCGTCGTCCTTGAATTCCACGCCCGGCACCTTGCGCATGAAACTGGTATCGACATCCTGGCCCAACGCCATGATCAGCGCGTCGGCTTCCAGCGTTTCGAACTGGCCGGTCGGTTGCGGCCGGCCCTTGGCGTCGACCTCCATGATTTCCACCGTGAACTTGTTTTCCTCAATGTTCTTGATGGTGCGCAGCCAGTGGATCTTCACGTCTTCTTCGAGCGCTTCGGTCGCTTCGAAATCGTGCGCCGGCATGTGGGCGCGGTCGCGGCGGTAGATGATCAGCGGCTCGTAACCGAGGCGCTTGGCGACGCGGGCGGCGTCCATCGCGGTGTTGCCGCCGCCGTAGATGGCGACCTTACGGCCCAGCTTCGGCGCGTTGCCGGTTTCCACGTCCTTGAGGAAGCTGATGGCGTCGAGCATCTTGCCGGCGTCGCGGGAAGGAATTTCGGTGCGCTTGCTGATGTGCGCCCCCACGGCGATGAACAGCGCGTCGAACTTGCCGGCTTCCTTTTCCGCCATCAGGTCATCGACCCGGTGGTTGAGGACGATCTTGACGCCCATGTTCTCGATGCGCTTGATCTCGGCATCCAGCACGTCGCGCGGCAAACGGTACGAGGGGATGCCGAAGTGCATCATGCCGCCGGCCATCGGCCCGGCCTCGTGGATTTCGACGGTGTGGCCCATGCGGGCCAGATGGTAGGCGGCCGACAAACCGCTGGGGCCGGCGCCGACCACCAAGACCCGTTTGCCGGTCGGCGGCGCGGTCACGGTGAACTGCCAGTTTTCCTGCAAGGCCAGATCGCCGAGGAAGCGTTCCACAGCATGGATGCTGACTGACGTATCCAGCTTGCCGCGGTTGCAGGCGGTTTCGCAGGGATGGTAGCAGACCCGCCCGTGGATGCCGGGCATCGGGTTGTTCTCGGTCAGGCTCTGCCAGGCTTCCTTGAAGCGA
>DPWB01000312.1:0-3816 GCA_003527885.1 Candidatus Competibacteraceae bacterium | reverse complement strand
CTCTGCCAGGCTTCCTTGAAGCGACCGGCTTGCGCGTGCGCCAGCCAAGCTTGGATATTCTCGCCCGCCGGACAGGCGTTGTTGCAGGTGGGCAGCAAATCCACGTAGAGCGGCCGTTGGATGCGCTGCGGGCCGACGTTACGCTTTTCGTGCGTCAAATCTAGCGGGCGTGTCATGTTGATAGGCTTGTCAGTCATCGTGCTTCTCTTCGTGCTCGTCTAGTGGTGGGGGATGCCCTTCCGCCTCCGCAAAGGAAGTGGCTTACAAAGGAGTCACAGCAGCTTGCGCTTCCCGAGGCTTGTCAGCGGGCGTGAGGCAATAATACTTTCGGTCCGGGCTGTTCGATGAGCGCGCTCGAAGGGCGCGGTTGTTATCGGGATCGCTCCCGACGATACTCGTCCAGTAAAGCTAGATCATTGTTTGGGGAAAGTGAAGAAAGGCGCGTCAAGGATGTGCGGTTTCGTCCGTCGCTAGCTCGTCCGACAGTGTTCTGGAGCCTATAAAGCTTCACAGCTATAGTCCAAATAACAACGTCCTGACCTGAACCGCAACCCTTTTCAGGAAACCCTCGCATGAAAGCCATCGTCCTCTCGAAACTCGGCGGCCCAGAACAGTTACAGTTGACCGAGGTCCCCACGCCCGAACCCGGCCCCGGTCAGGTTCGGGTTCGTTTGCGCGCGTCCGCGCTCAACCGGCGCGACGTGTGGATCACGCTCGATCAGTACCCCAAGATCCGGCTGCCCGCGATCATGGGCTCGGATGGCGCCGGCGTGGTCGACAAGCTCGGCCCGGATGTCTCGGCCGATCTGCTGGGCCGGGAGGCCGTGATTTATCCGGCCTACGAGTGGGGCGCGGACACTCGCTTTCCCGGCCCTGCGTTTCGGGTTTTGGGAATGCCCGATCCCGGCACGTTCGCCGAATTCATCTGTGTGCCGGCCGGCCACGTTTTTCCCAAGCCGGATTTTCTGAGCTGGGAGCAGGCCGCCGCGCTCCCGCTGGCCGGGCTGACGGCGTGGCGAGCCCTGATGACCCAGGCGGGCGCGCAACCCGGCGAAACGGTCCTGGTCACCGGCATCGGCGGCGGCGTGGCGACCTTCGCCATGAAATGGGCGATCGCACTTGGGGCAAAAACGTTCGTCACCAGCGGCAACGCGACCAAACTGGAGCAAGCCCGCCAGCTTGGCGCCGCCGGAGGCATCGATTATCACGTCGAAAACTGGCCCAAACAACTGGCCGAACTGACCGGCGGCGCGGATGTGGTCATCGACGGCACCGGCGGCGCTAATTTCCCCGGTTGTTTTTCCTTGCTCAAGCCGGGTGGGCGGCTGGTCGTTTACGGTTCCACCGCCGGCAACCCACCGACTGGCCTGGACTTGGTGCGCCTGTTTTTCCGACAGACGCGAATCATCGGCTCCACCATGGGTTCTCCGGCCGAATTCGCGGCAATGCTGGAGTTTGTGGTCGAGCATCGCATCGAACCGGTCATCGACCGGGTTTTCCGGCTCGATGAAGCGATAGCCGCGCACCGGCATCTGCTGTCCGCCCAGCAATCGGGAAAAATCGTCTTGCGCCATGAAACCTAAACAGCGCGCGCCGTTTTAAGGTTTGCAAGATTGCCTGTCACCAAATATCCGCTATACTAATTTCTGAAACATCGTTTCGAAAATTTTCTTGACGCAGTGCAGCATACCGCTTATACTGCACTGCAACATCAGATGCTTAGCGTGGTTTTCAAACTCCTCCTTTGGTGGTTGCTTGCCGGAACTTCGGGTTCCGGCTTTTTTTTGCAACCGCAAAAAAGAACTTGACGCAGTGCAACAATACGGTTTAACTTATTCCCGACATCGAAAGATGTCGTTCTTCTCCACACCTTCCTTTGGTGGTTACTTTGCCGGAACCTTTGGTTCCGGCTTTTTTAATGCCACCCCGCGCCCCATGCCGCCCCAAGCTCCGCGCCCGCCTCTTTTCATTGTCAAGGTCTTGGTATTCGGCGCGAGTCTGTTGCCGCTGATCGGGCTGTGCTGGCTAGCTTGGCACGAGCAACTGGGCGTCAATCCGGTTGAAACCTTGAGCCATTTGACCGGCGATTGGAGCCTGCGTTTTCTGCTGCTGACCTTGGCGATCACGCCGCTGCGCCAGATCAGCGGTTGGAACGCCTTGATCAAATTCCGGCGGATGCTGGGCCTGTTCGCTTTCTTCTACGTCTGCCTGCATTTCAGCGTCTATTTGGTTTTCGATCAGTTTTTCGATCTGAACTCGATCATCGAGGATGTCGCCAAACGGCCCTACATCACGGTCGGCTTCGCCGGCTGGCTGCTGCTGGTCCCGCTGGCGGTCACCTCCACCAGCGGGATGATGAAACGGCTGGGCCGCAACTGGCAGCGCTTGCACCGGCTGGTTTATCCGACCGGCGCGCTCGGCGTGCTGCATTATCTGTGGCTGGTCAAAACCGATCACACCGAACCGCTGCTGTATGCGGGGATTTTGGCGCTGCTGCTGGGCTACCGGCTCTGGTGGTGGCGCGCTCACTCGGCCACGGTCAACCGCTCCACCCGCTGAAACCCGCGCGGCAGCGGCTTGCCCCGCCGGCCGCGCTCGCCCGCGTAGCCTTCCAGATCGGCGGGCTTGAGTTTGAGATCCCGCTTGCCGGCGGTGAGGATCAACCCCTTGCCAAGCGGCACCAACAGCAGTGCCGTCAGCCGTTCCGGTTGTCCGCCCTCGCCCGGCAAATCCAGAATTTTGTTGCCCTTGCCCTTGGGCAAGCGCGGCAATTCGTTGACCGGAAACACCAGCAGCCTGCCGCCGCTGCCGACCGCCGCCAAGCGTTCGGTTTCCACGTCAAAGACGGGCAGCGGCGCTAAAATTCGAGCGCCGTCCGGCACGGTCAGCACCACCTTGCCGGCTTTGTTGCGGCTGAGCAGGTCGTCGAACGCGCAGATGAAACCGTAACCGGCGTCGGTCGCCAGCAAATAGAGATCTTCGGGATTGCCCATCAGCACGCTGACGAAACGCGCGCCGTCCGGCGGGCTGAGCCGGCCGGTCAACGGTTCACCGTAGCCGCGCGCCGAAGCCAATCCCGCCACCGGTAACGTGTAAGTGCGGCCGGTGGTGTCCAGAAACACCGCCGATTGATTGCTGCGGCCTTGGGCTCGATCGAGAACACTGTCGCCCGCTTTGTAGCTCAACGCCGCCGCGTCGACTTCGTGGCCCTTGGCCGCCCGCACCCAGCCTTTTTGCGACAGCACTACGGTCATCGGCTCGCTCGGCGCGAGGCTTGTCTCGTCCAAAGCTTGCGCCGCGCGCCGCTCCACCAGCGGGCAGCGACGCGGGTCGGCGTAGCGTTTGGCATCTTCCTGAATTTCCCTGCGGATCAACGTTTTCAACCGGCGTTCTGAAGAGAGCAAGCCTTGCAATTGCTCCTGTTCCTTGCGCAGTTCGTCCTGCTCGCCGCGCAGTTTCATTTCTTCCAGGCGGGCGAGGTGGCGCAATTTGGTTTCGAGAATCGCCTCGGCTTGGGCGTCGGACAGTTGAAAGCGCGCCATCAACACCGGTTTGGGTTTGTCCTCGGTGCGCAGGATGCGGATCACTTCGTCGAGATTGAGGTAAGCGACCAGCAAACCATCGAGGATATGCAGGCGTTGATCAACTTGATTCAGTCGATATTCCAGCCGGCGGCGCACAGTGGCGACGCGATAGCGCAGCCATTCTTCGAGAATCTGTTTGAGGTTCTTGACCTGCGGTCGGCCGTCCAGACCGATCATGTTCAGGTTGACCCGGTAGCTTTTTTCCAGGTCGGTGGTGGCGAACAGATGATCC
>DPWB01000050.1:7044-11826 GCA_003527885.1 Candidatus Competibacteraceae bacterium | reverse complement strand
CGCGTAATCGATGTGGGAGAAATACCCCTCCAAGCCGCTGAAGCCATTCTTGGGCGAATCCAAATAGAATTTTTGAAACGTGCGAACCGTGCGCTGGATATCTTCCAACACCTCCCAATCCTGGGTGATGCGGTAGTATTGCGCCAAACCGGCCAGCGCGTAGATTTGCTCGTACAGGGGAATGGTGTCGCGGTCGTCCGGGTTTTCCGAAGCCACCGCGATTTTCGCGCCCCGGTCGCGGATTTTGCGTTTGCCAAAACTCCAGAAACAGGTTTGTCCGTCGTGGCTCAAGGTGCGGAAGGTATAGCGCTGGTAACGGACGCCGGCCTTGGCGGCGCACAGGTAACGCTCGTTGCCGGTCAGCAAATAAGCCGAGGAAAGCCCGTAAATCAGACGGGATAAGGTCGCGCATTCCTGCACGTTATCGTCCTGCATCGGCAGGCCAAAAATATTGAGGTTAGTTTGATAAAACTCGGCGAAGTCGTCCATTTCATAGGTGCGGCGGTCGCCGAACAGATCATCCAGCCATTCATCGGCCAAACGGGAAATCTGGGTGAGCCACCAATGCGATTCCTCGAAGATGTACCGGCCTTTTTCGTAATGGGGCAGCGTGACGGTGCTGGCCTGGAATTGCTCCTTGCCTTGATGCGCCTGATAGATGCCATAAATAATGACGAGCTCATCGGGATGAACGTATTTGCGCACCAGCTCGGATAGGCCGCCGTTGGAGTTGAAATCCGGGGGTGCGGGGACGCGATCCCGGCTGAGTTCGTCCAAATTGCGCAATACGTTAAAGGTTGTTTGCGAGCTGGTCTGAACCAGAAAGCTGTCCCCGCTGCGGCACCGCAAAGTGAACGACGCCTCCGCGACACTGACATTGGTGACTTTCCCTAACAAGGTCATGCTTTGCGAGAAATACTTCATGGGCTCTTTCATGGCTTCTCCTGGGCTGCTCGACTGAGAATGGCTGTTTTTGTCATCCCGCTGACTCAAGCAGTTCGCGGATTGAATTGCATTAAATTTTGCCTGTTGCTGACTATAAGTTGGAAATTGCTTTTTTCAAATAAGTCAGAAGTCATAGAACGAGTGACCTATTAAAAAGCGATCAACTTATAAGGCCAGTAACAAATGGCACACGGTCTTAAGCCATTCTTGTGCCAAGAATGAAAATATTGAAATTTAAAAATGGTTTTAGCGGCGGACACTGAAGCCTGAATAGTTATTATTATTTTACTAGTATATGAAGTTATTGAAGTTTTTTTATGAGATATATCAATGGATCAACATGTGAGCGCTTGTTGATTTTTATTATTTTCGCTGAAAAAGTAAAAAATTTTGCCTGCTTTTTCGGCAAATCTAAAAAAGAATTACGTTCAATTAATTAAAATTAGCAACATTGGTTTTGAGAGATGGTTCAAACTGAACCCGTCGCATGATTCAATTTGAACCAGCATGAAACAACTGAAACAATTGAAACAGTTTAGTTATTTAGTACTATGACTAAAGTTATAAAGCGGAAGACCTATACTCAATTGGGTCATTCGGTGCAAGAATCAAAAGGCACTGAAAATACTGAAAAGTAACAAATTGCCGGTAGAGTTGCCGTTTCTGGGTTCGAGCCAGTCCGCTGGGAGCAAACAGGCTGTCCCGCCACCGGAAAATACGACCCGCTAACCGGCATCCCGCTCGATCCCGCGCCGCTTGCGGAGCCGGAGGTTTTGCGATGGAACTGTCGTTGTGAGCCGGTTATCAAGGTCTCGGATAACGAGCCGCTAAGCCGTTGCAAAGGTAAAATCGTGCTGGTCGGCGTCGGCCCGAAAAAAACCGGACTATCCGGCGCACGGGTACATTGCTGAGCCAGGGTATCGATTGCGGGCCGGCATTCGCGCTTAGCGCAACAGGCGAATGGAGCTTGATTTTTTCCGAATAACCGAGATGTGCCAAACCATGAACCCCGGTGACCGCGTGACTCAGGCCGAAATTCAGGCCGAGCTGATCGGTACTCTGTTCCGCTCTATTCCGGTCGCCATTGCGGTCCATGTGGTGTCGAGCACCGTCTTGGTGTCCATGCTGTGGGATAAGGCGGCGCGCGATCGTTTGTTGCTTTGGCTGGCGGCGCTTTACGGGTTGGCGGCGGTGCGCTGGCTGTTGCTGCGCGCGTATCAGCGGCGCCGGCCAACGGTGGAAGGGATACCTCCCTGGGGGCGGGCCGCCGCCGCGCTATCCTGGACTTTTGGCTTGGCGTGGGGTGCCGTGCCGGTTTTGTTCTTGGACCCGGCGCAACCGCTCAACCTCATCGTCATCACCGTTATTCTGGTGGTTTTGAACGCCCAAGCGCTGATGGCGGTGGTGTCTTACCCGCCGGCCTACCTGGCCTCGGCGCTGACCTTGCTGTCACTGGCGACGGTCTTGATCCTGCGGGCCGGCGCGGTGGGCGCGGATGTGGCGCTGCTGGTGAGCCTGAATCTGGCGGCGAGCTTGTGCTATGCCAGAAACGTCTATAAAACGCTTAACCGCTCCTTGCAGCTTCGCTTCGAGAACGCCGCGCTGCGGCGGGAAACCGAGGAAAAGTCCGCCTTGCTGGAAACGACGCTGCAAAACATCCAGCAGGGCATCAGCTTGATCGACCGTGAAGGTCGGCTACGGATGTGGAACCGGCAGTCGCTGACTTTGCTCGGTCTGGATGATCGCACCCTGCACGCGGGTCAGCCGTTTAGCGCGGTTTCGAGCGCCGCCGACCCGCCGCTGGCGCTGCCGCCAACGGGGCAATCGGAGTACCGGCGCGCGGATGGCGCGACCATTGAAATCCGCCAAAGCGCCCTGAGCGACGGCAGCCGGATTTTTACCTACACCGACATCAGCGAACTCAAGCGCCGCGAGGAGATCCTGAACACCGCCCGCCAGGGAGCGGAGCAGGCCAACGCGGCCAAGACCCGGTTTCTGGCGACCGCCAGCCACGACTTGCGCCAGCCCATCCACGCGCTGGGGCTGTTTTTCGCCAATCTGGCGGATCGGGTCCGCAATGCCGAGACCGAGCCCTTGATCGGGCAGATCGAGGAGTCCATCGCCGCCATCGACGGGATGCTCAGCGCCTTGCTGGATATTTCCAAACTGGACGCCGGGGTGATCCGCCCGCATATCGGGCCCGTGGCGGTGGCCGAACTGTTCAAGCGGCTGGATAGCGAATATCAGCCGCTCGCCCGCGAAACCGCCAACAGCCTGCGGGTACGGCCCAGCCGGGCCGTCGTCCAGACCGATCTGGCGATGCTGGAACGGATCTTGCGAAATTTGCTGACCAACGCCTTGCGCTATACCGGCAACGGCCGCGTCCTGGTCGGCGCCCGCCGCCGCGCCGGCCAGCTGCGGATCGAAGTGCACGACACCGGCTCCGGTATTCCGGCGGATCAGTTGGAAGCGATCTTTTGGGAGTTCCACCAGTTGGGCAACCCGGAGCGGGACCGCCATCAGGGCTTGGGCTTGGGTTTGGGTTTGGCCATCGTCAAGCGGCTGGCCGCGCTGCTGGGGTATCCCATGACCGTCCGCTCGCGGCTGGGGCGGGGGTCTTGTTTTACCATCGCGCCGCCGCTTGCCGAGCCCTCTGCCTGTTACCCCGCGCCCGCGTCGGTGGCGGTTCCTGGCCGGGAGTTGCAGGGACGGCGGGTGCTGGTGCTGGACGACGACAGCCCGGTATTGGAAGCGATGAGCGGGCTGCTGGGACGGTGGGGTTGCGCCGTCATCAAGGCGCTTTCGCTGGTCGAGGCCCAGAACCAACTTGAACGCCAGGCGCCGCCCGAACTGCTGGTAGTGGATTATCGCTTGCGCGGCGAAGTCTCCGGGTTGGAAGCGGTGGCGGTCTTGCAAAAGAACCTGCGCCGCTACGTGCCGACGTTGATCATCACCGGGGATACCGACCCCGAACACCTGCGCGAAGCGGAGGCGAGCGGCTATCCCTTGCTGCACAAACCGGTGCAACCCGCCAAGCTGCGCTCGGCCGTGCGCCACCTGATCCGCGCCAACGAACGTGAATGACCGAAAGCGCTCGGGTTTGCGCCGCCTTCAATCCGGTTTGGCCGGGGCGGCTAGCAAACCCAGCCGGGTGGCTTCGAGGACCGCCTGGGTTCGGTTGGCGGCTTTAAGCGCCCGCATGACGGCGGTGACGTGCAGCTTGACCGTCCCTTCCGCCACATTCAGGTGCTTACAGATGCTCTTGTTGGATAAGCCCTGAGCCATCAGGCGCAAGACCTCCAGTTGCCGGGGGGTCAGACCGTCGGAGCGGGCTTCTTCGGAAACGGAAGCCGGGGCGGTGGATCGGGCCGGTCGCGCGCGGGTGTCCTTTGTCCCGGGGCCGCCCGCTCCGGCGGCGGGATCGACCGTGGAGTCCGGCGCGGTTGCCACGGTTTCCAGGATCGCCAGCAAGGCGGGCGGAACGTAGACCTCGCCGGCCATCACCAGACGCAGGGCCGAGATCATCTCGTGGCTGCTGCACGATTTTGGGATGTAACCCATCGCCCCGGTTTTGAGCGCTTGGCGGACGGCGAGCGGTTCTTCGGAGGCGGACAGAATGACCAGGGGTACGGTCGGGCGCAACTCGCGCAGTTCCGGCAGGGCGGCCAAGCCGCTCGCGCCCGGCAAGGCCAAGTCCAGCAGGATCAGGTCGAGGTCGTGGTAGTGAGCGGCCATGCGCATGGCTTCCTGGGCGGTTGCGGCTTCGATCACCACGGCGGCGCTGTCGAACTGCTTGAGGACGTGCAGCAGCGCTTCGCGAAACAACGTGTGATCGTC
>DPWB01000050.1:2226-6800 GCA_003527885.1 Candidatus Competibacteraceae bacterium | reverse complement strand
GTCGTTCGAACGACTAGACTGTGTTTAAACCAGGACCAGGAGCGCGTCAAAATCTTTATCGCCGCTGAGCCGGAGAAGGTGCCATGAGCGATCGAGCGCATATTGTAATCGTCGATGACGAGCCCGAATTGCGGGAGATGGTCGAAGAATACCTGACCAAACAAGGTTTCAAGATCACGGCGGCCGAAGATGGTCCCACCATGCGCCACATCGTGGCGGAACAAGCCGTCGATCTGGTGCTGCTGGATGTCAAAATGCCCGGCGAAGACGGCTTGAGCCTGGCTCGCTTCCTGCGCGAACATCACCCGGTCGGCATCATCATGCTGACCGCCGCCGGCGAGGTGGTCGACCGGATCGTGGGCCTGGAAATGGGCGCCGACGATTATATCAGCAAACCCTTCGATCCCCGCGAGTTGTTGGCCCGCGTCAAAAGCGTGCTGCGGCGGCTGCATTCGCGGGCGGAGGCGGCTGAGCGCGCCACCGAGCCAGAGCTGGTGGGGATCCGCTTTGGCAAGTATGTGCTGAACCTGGAATCGCACCAGCTGTTCAACACCGACGGTGAGGAAATCACCATTACCGGGATGGAGTTCGACCTGCTCAAAGCGTTCGCAACGCACCCCAACCGGGTTCTGACCCGCGATCAAATCCTGGATTTGGCGCACAACCGCAACTGGGATCCTTTCGACCGCAGCATCGATGTACGCATTACCAGGATTCGGCGCAAGATCGAAAAAGATCCCGCCAAACCGCAAATCATCAAAACGGTCTGGGGCAAGGGTTACCTGTTCGTTCCCGATAAGGAGGAATGATATGCCATCCCGCAATGCCGTAAAGGTCACGGACCGTCACTCTTGGCAAGGACTCATCGGCGCGTCCCGCTATCCGTCGGGCAAACAGTGCCTCTGGCTCTTGCTGGGAGTGCTTGCCGTTATCGGTGCCGCGTTCGGCCAAAGTTACGAAGGCAAAAAAATCCTTTATATCAATTCTTACCACGTGGGCTATGAAGGGAGCGACCCTATCACCCAGGGTATCGAGGCCGTTTTAAAAAAGTATCCGATCGAGCTTAAGATCATTTACATGGATACCAAACGCAATCCCTCCGAGGATTTCAGTCGGGCGGCCGCGTTGAAAGCAAAAGCCGCGATCGAGGAGTTTCGGCCGGACGTGGTGATCGCCAGCGACGATAACGCTTCCAAGTATTTGATCATGCCTTATTATAAAGAGGCCGAGCTACCTTTTGTGTTTTGTGGGGTGAATTGGGATGCGTCGGTCTACGGCTTTCCTTATAAAAATGTTACGGGAATGATCGAGGTGGCGCTGGTTTCGGAAATCTTCAGGCACCTCAAGAAGTACGCGAAAGGAAATCGCATCGGCTTTATTGCGGGTGACACCTTGTCCGAACGAAAAAATTTGGAATATTACATCAAACGCTTCGATATCGAGTTCAGCAAAATCTATTTTGCCAAGACCTTTGAAGAGTGGAAACAGAGCTATTTAAAACTTCAGGATGAAGTCGACATGGCGATGATGACCAGCCATGTCGGTATCGTGGACTGGAATGATCGGGAAGCGCGGGACTTTGCTGAAAATCACGTCAAAATACCGATTGGAACCGAACACCGCTGGTCGATACCCTTCGCGCTGGTGGGCGTCGCCAAGGATTTTGAAGAGATGGGAACTTGGTCGGCCTACGCCGCGCTCAAGATTCTCGACGGCGTTGCGCCCAGCAAAATCCCCATTACCGCCAACAAAAAAGGCCAACTGCTGTTCAATGCAAGAATGGCGGAGAAGCTGGGGATCGACACGGTTCCGCCGCTGGCGGAACTCGTTCGCTGAGCCGGCCGAGCGATCCCTCCAGCGAGGGTTGAACCCGTATGGCCGCCCCGCGCCCGTCGCGTTCGTTAACGAGGCAAACCCTCTTTCAGATGGCGATTCGGATTACCGCCATCGTCACCGTGGCCACTGTCATCAGTTATTTTCACGTCAAGCATAACCTGCAAACCCAGACATTGGAGCAATTGCAGCGCTACGTGCAAGAGTGGGGCGCGCGGGAAAGCGCTATTTTTGTGTTGGCCCAGGATAATTTGCGGACCTTCGCCCAGGACTATGCCAAGCGCCTCGAAAATTTCGACGTGATCGACCCGCAGGCGAGGTTTGGGGAGTTGTTTGCCGAGCGCGGAGATGGCAGTACTCGCCTGCGAGATTTTTTCTTTGAAAAATCCGGTATTACCGGAGTTATCGGCAAGTACGTCGACTTCGACGCCGATCTGCGGCGGCGCTTGGTGCTCGGCTATGACCTGCTGGCCCAGTACGGGCCGGCCTGGCAACAGCGGTTTGTCAACCTTTATATCACCACTCCCGAGCACGGGATCTTGATCTACTGGCCTGGAAAGCCTTGGGGGTTAAACGCCAATTCCTGGGAGGTCAACGCCAAGCTGGCCTTGAACGAAAACGAAAATGACGAAGTGTTGGTGATCGATAATCTGCGCGTCGCACGAAAAACCACTTGGTCCACGCTTTATTTTGATTACGCCGTCAATGACTGGATGGTCTCCACGACGGAGCCGGTTAACGTGGACGGCCAATACATGTTGTCCGTGGGGCATGACATGTTATTGCACGAATTGATCGAACGTATGCTCAGTAGCCGCATTGAAGGGACTTACAATATTCTGTTGCGCGAGGATGGCCTGTTGCTGACCCACCCGCGTTTTATGGATGCTATTCAAGCCCAAAATGGCAACTTATCGATTGCAAAGACGGGCGATGCTAATTTAAACCGGATTTTTAATTTAGTGAAAAACCAAGCCGATACCGCTATTATCATCGATAACGATGAAGATGATGAATATCTGGCGGTCACGCGATTGCAAGGGCCGGGCTGGTATTTGGTGACCGTGTTTCCAAAGGCTATTATTATCAGGGGAGCTTTTGTCACCGCACGCCTTATTTTACTCTTGGGCGTTATTGCGCTGTTGGTGGAAATCGTCACCTCGTTTTTTGTGCTGAGAGCGCAGTTGTCCAAGCCGTTGACCAGTTTGATGGAGGCGACGAATCGGATTGCCGTCGGGGATTTCAACATTCATTTGGCCAATCACCGCTTGGATGAAATCGGACGGTTGGCGCGCTCCTTGAACACCATGTCGCTTGAAATAGGCGCCCGTGAAAATGCCCTGAACGAGCGCAGCGTGAAGCTGGCTCTGCTCAACGAACAACTGGAGCAGGAACTGGAAGAGCGCAAGCGGGCGGAGCGGGAAATCGCGCGGCAGCGGGAAGCGCTGCACCAGAGCGAGAAACTCAACGCGCTCGGCTCCTTGTTGGCGGGGGTTTCGCACGAACTCAACAACCCGCTCTCGGTGGTGGTCGGGCGAGTGATCATGCTGGAGGAAGAGACGGCCGATCCCGCGCTCAAAACCAAACTCAGCAAGATTCGCCAAGCCGCCGAGCGCTGCGCGCGGATCGTCAAAGCTTTTTTGTCCATCGCCCGACAACAACCGCCGCAGCGCAAGCCGGTGTCGGTGAACGCGCTGATCGAGGCCGCCGTCGAATTGACGGCCTACAGCCTGCGCACCGCGGACATCGGTACGGTTTTAGACCTCGACCCGCTACTGCCGAAGCTGTCCGCCGACGCCGATCAGCTCACTCAGGTTTTTACCAATCTGATCGTTAACGCCCAACAGGCGCTGCTGGAGATCGACCCCCCGCGCTACCTGGAAATCACGAGCTCTTTTGCGCGGGACGAACAGCGGGTAAGGATCGAGTTCGCCGACAACGGTCCGGGAGTGCCGGAGGCCATCCGTTCCCGCATCTTCGAGCCGTTCTACACCAGCAAGCCGGTGGGGATGGGCACCGGGATCGGCTTATCCTTCAGTTACGGCGTGGTCGCTTTGCACGGCGGCCAAATCATCCTGGACCCTTCCGACGCGGGTGGCGCCCGCTTCGTCGTTAGCCTGCCGCTGGCGGTTTTGCCGGCGCCGCCGGCGGAGGGCGTGCCCCCAGAACCCGTCGGAACCGAGCCCCACACCATTTTGATCGTTGACGACGAACCCGACATCGCTGAAATGTTGGGTGAAATGTTGGTTGCGGCGGGCCATCGCACCGATACGGCCGCCAGCGGTAACGAGGCGCTGCGGCGGCTGGCGGATCGGAGCTACGACGTGATCCTCAGCGATTTGAAGATGCCCGACCTGGACGGTCCGGGCCTGTATCGGCACTTGCAACAATCCTATCCCCAGTTGCTCGACCGGGTTATTTTTATTAGCGGCGATACGTTCAGGATGGAGGCAAGCGAATTTTTGGCGCAAACCGGACGGCCCTTGCTGGAAAAGCCCTTTATTCCCAGCGAGGTGATCCGGGCCGTGCAGCAGGTGCTGGGTTGAGTTTGCCGACCGTCGGATTCTGGCGGCGCGGTCCTCCTGGGCGATCTGGCCATCCGGTCAGCGGGTGGCCAAACAACGCTACAGAACCTTGCGGACCGCCCTCATAAATTGACGCGCCCGAGCGGCTGGATGGTCACTTCCTGGGTCAGTTCCTGATAGGACAAGACCGGTAGTTCGTAAAGCTCCGGCTCGATC
>DPWB01000050.1:2026-2183 GCA_003527885.1 Candidatus Competibacteraceae bacterium | reverse complement strand
CCGCCTGTTTGACGTTGGCGACAAGCTTGCGGGTCGTGGCCGGATCCAGCGCCAGATAACTGCCCGATGAGGTCTGGCGGATGCCGCCGCGAATCTTTTCCTCGACGTCGGGATCGAGCAGATAGGCCGGCAACAGGTTCTGCGCGCTGCTGTATTT
>DPWB01000050.1:892-1953 GCA_003527885.1 Candidatus Competibacteraceae bacterium | reverse complement strand
AGTTCGTAAAGCTCCGGCTCGATCAGCTTGCGCACGTAGCGGCGGATGTCCATCGAAGTGACCAGCACCGGCTTGCTGGCATGGTGGGCGAGATCGCCGACCGCCCGTTTGACGTTGGCGACAAACTTGCGGGTCGTGGCCGGGTCCAGGGCCAGATAACTGCCCGATGAGGTCTGGCGGATGCCGCCACGAATTTTTTCCTCGACATCGGGATCGAGCAGATAGGCCGGCAACAGGTTCTGCGCGCTGCTGTATTTGTAGCTGATATAACGCCTGAGGCTGCCGCGCACGTATTCGGCCAGCAACACCGGGTCTTTTTCTTTCTGGCCCCATTCCACCAAAGCTTCCAGGATGTCCCTCAGGTTGCGGATGGAGATATCCTCGGAAACCAGCCGTTGCAGGATCTCGGTCACCTTCTGCAAGGGCAGGATGCGCTGCGCTTCCTTGACCAGCTCGCCGAAGCGGGCGTCCATCTGGTCTAAAAGATAGCGGGTTTCCTGGATGCCGACGAAATCCTCGGCGTATTTGCGCAGCACGAACGACAGGTGGTAGGTCAGGATCCGCGCCGGCTCCATCACCGGCACGCCGGCCTTGCGCAGGGCCTCGCCGTGGCGGTCCTCGACCCACAGCGTCGGCACGCCCGGCAGGAAAGCGTCATCCTGGCGGTAGGGGATATTCAGCAGGTCGAGATTGTCCGGCTGCTCGCGCGCCAATAAATGGCCAGCCGCCAGCTTGCCCTGGGCCATCGGGATTTCTTGCAGATAGATCAGATAGCGGTCGCTCGCCAACTGGTCGTTGAACCGCAGGTGGATACCGGGGAACGGCACGCCGAGATCGAGATACAGCGCGCGCCGCACCCGCAGCAGTTCCTCGTTCAGCGCCTCCGGTTGGATGGCTGCCTGCAAGCCGCTGGCCACGTCGATCAGCAGCGGCATGGTCAGCGCAAAATCTTCTTGCTCATTGAGCTTCTTGCGGCTTGCGCCCTTGCTGCCGGCGGCCGGCGCTTGCGCGCTGACGGTGGCGGCCAACGCGCCGGAATCGTCCTCGGCGGCGCGAGCGGC
>DPWB01000050.1:0-654 GCA_003527885.1 Candidatus Competibacteraceae bacterium | reverse complement strand
ATCGTCCTCGGCGGCGCGAGCGGCGACGCCGTTGAGGGTGAAGCCGATGCCGCCCACCAGCAACCCCAGGGCGACGAACGTCGCGGACGGAAAACCGGGAATCAGGGCGAACGCGCCGAGCAAGGCCGCGCCGATCAACAGGGCCTTGGGCTGGGCCAATATTTGCCCGCCGAT
Organism: Candidatus Competibacteraceae bacterium; assembly: GCA_003527885.1. Lineage (GTDB taxonomy): Bacteria > Pseudomonadota > Gammaproteobacteria > Competibacterales > Competibacteraceae > Competibacter_A. The sequence goes on along the minus strand of DPWB01000050.1, from coordinate 480 downwards.
ATCGGCGCCGAGATTGGTGGATTCCTCGGTGGTGACGCGGGTGACGATGATGCCGGCGGTGATCGAGATCAGCAGCGCCGGAATCTGGGCGATCAGGCCGTCGCCGATGGTGAGGATGGCGTAGCGGTGCAGGGCGTCGGCGGCGCTCATGCCGCGCTGGAGCACGCCGATGGTGACCCCGCCCAGGATGTTGACCACGATGATGATCAGGCCGGCGATGGCGTCGCCCTTGACGAATTTCATCGCGCCGTCCATCGAGCCGAACATCTGGCTTTCCTTCTCCACCAGGCCGCGCCGGCGGCGGGCCTCGTCCATGTCGATGACGCCGGCGCGCATGTCGCTGTCGATGCTCATTTGCTTGCCGGGCATCGCGTCCAGCGAAAACCGCGCGCTCACCTCGGCGACCCGCTCCGAGCCTTTGGTGATGACCAGGAACTGCACGATGGTGATGATCAGGAACACCACCAAACCGACGATCAG
>DPWB01000069.1 GCA_003527885.1 Candidatus Competibacteraceae bacterium | reverse complement strand
ATTCGCCTTTGTCTTTTTTTTTTTCAAGCAGAAGACGGCATACGAGATCTAGTACGGTCTCGTGGGCTCGGAGATGTGTATAAGAGACAGAAGTCACACCGCGCTCGCGCTTTCCTCATCACTCGGGAGTTTTCATCATGGTCAATAACCGTTCTTTTTGGTTGACGGCGTTGCTGGCCTTGGGCCTCGGTTTGGGTTCGAGCGCTCGCGCCGCCGATAAAACCGTTACCCTCCTCAATGTGTCCTACGATCCCACCCGCGAGTTCTACAACGATTTCAATGCGGCCTTCAACCAGTTCTGGCAGGCCAAGACCGGCGAGTCGGTCACGGTCCGACAATCGCACGGCGGCTCCGGCAAGCAGGCCCGCTCGGTGATCGATGGCCTGGAAGCGGATATCGTGACGCTCGCCCTCGCCTACGATATCGACGAAATCAGCGGCAAAGCCGGCTTCTTGCCGGCCAACTGGCAGCAGCGGCTGCCGCACAACAGCGCGCCCTATACCTCGACCATCGTGTTTCTGGTGCGCAAAGGCAACCCCAAAGGCATCAAGGACTGGGACGATCTGGTCAAGCCGGGGGTCAGCGTGGTCACGCCCAACCCCAAGACCTCCGGCGGCGCGCGCTGGAATTATCTGGCGGCCTGGAGCCACGCCCTGCACCAGCCCGGCGGCGACGAGACCAAGGCCCGCGACTTCGTGGCCAAGCTCTACCGGAACGTACCGGTCCTGGATTCCGGGGCGCGCGGTTCCACCACCACCTTTGTCGAACGCGAGATCGGCGACGTGCTGCTGACCTGGGAAAACGAGGCGTTTCTGGCGGTCAAGGAAATGGACCGGGGAGATTTCGAGATCGTGATGCCCTCGACCAGCATCCTGGCGGAGCCGCCGGTGGCGCTGATCGACAAGGTTGCCGACAAGCATGGGGTCCGCGCGGCCGCCCAAGCCTATCTCGAATACCTGTACAGCGCGGAAGCCCAGGAACTGGCGGCCAAGCATTATTTCCGTCCGCGCGACCAAGCCGTGGCCGAACGTTACCGGGCGCAGTTTCCAGCGCTGAAACTGTTGACGGTCGATGAAGTGTTCGGCGGTTGGGCCAAGGCGCAAGCCGCACACTTCAAGGACGGCGGCACCTTCGATCAGATTTATCAGCCGGAGCGCTGAAAGTCGGGCGCTCCAGAGCCAGCATGGGCGTGAGACTTCAGCAACCGGCGTCGTCTTGGGTCAGGCGCAAGCGCTTTTGGTGCAGGTAGACGCGGATCGCGCGGCGGCGGTTGCCCGCTTCGCCGGTCAACGCGCTCAGCTTGCGTTGACACTCGGGGTCGTCCGGCTGTAGATCGCACATTTTTTCCACGAACTCGGCCGCTTCATCATACGCTCCGATCTCCATGAGCATATCGCTCAGCAAATCCAGCGACGCCAGATGATCCGGGTCCGCGCGCAGGCCCTGGACCAGTAACGGCAGGATACCGGAAACGATGTCTTCCGAGTCGTGCAAATCAAGTTCGACCGCTTCCCGCCATTGCTGGCAGGCCCGCGCATAAAGCTCGGTGGCCGTTGCGTTCTCCACGAATGACCCTCGTGCCTGAGTTTTTCACCATTTTGGCATGTGGTGCAAGGCTTGCAATCGGAATCGTTGGTCTCGCGTAAAATCGCTGTAGGCCGCCGTTCCGCGCGCTGGCCGAGGTCAGTCCGCGCCCAGCGCCGCCCCGCCGCCGCGGATCACTTGCGCATAAAAGCGGGCGCTGGCCTTGGGCGTGCGCCGCTGGGTGGCGTAGTCGACGTGCACCAGCCCGAAGCGCTGCGAGTAGCCGTGGGCCCACTCGAAATTATCCAGCAGCGACCAAGCGAAGTAGCCTCGCACATCGACGCCTTTCCGCCGCGCCTCCAGTACCGCGCGCAGATGATCGCGCAGATAAGCCCGGCGCAGCGGGTCGGCGATTTCGCCTTCGGTACGGGGCGGGTCGTAGAACGCCGAGCCATTTTCGGTGACGTACAACGGCAACGGCCCGTAGCGGCCGGCCACCCATTCCAGTATGTCGGTCAGCCCTGGCGGGTAGACTTCCCAATCCAGGCCGGTATGGGTCTGTTGCGGCTGGCGCACGCGGGCGGCGGCCAGCGGCCAAGCGGCGGGGTCGTGGCGGACCACTTGGCGGCTGTAGTAATTGATGCCGAGAAAATCGAGCGGCTGTTTAATCAGCCCGAAATCCGCTTCGGGGAAGGTCGGCCACGCCGCGCCGAAGATTTCGGGCAATTCGGGCGGGTAGCCGCCCAAAAAGACCGGATCGAGATAAAAGCGGTTCCAGTAGGCGTCCGCGCGCATGGTGGCGTCCAAATCCTCGGCGGTTTCGCTGGCCGGATATTTCGGCTCCAGGTTGACCACCAAGCCGATCCGATGGCGGCTTTCGGCGCGATAGGCTTGCACGGCGCGGCCGTGCGCCCGCAGCAGGTTATGTCTCTTATACACATCTCCGAGCCCACGAGACCGTACTAGATCTCGTATGCGGTCTTCTGCTTGCAAACAGTAAA
>DPWB01000265.1:2685-5273 GCA_003527885.1 Candidatus Competibacteraceae bacterium | reverse complement strand
CACCACCGTGCAATTGTCGTCCGGTTGGCTCCGCTGTTGCCGGATGAAATCGGCGAGTTCATCCAGCAACCTATCGACCAGATAATCCAAGGAATGTTGCGAACTGCCCAGCAATGACGGCCAGCGCCGGATAAAGGCTTGCGGCTTGAGAAGATGCCAGAGCCCATCGCTGGCCAGAAGATAAATCCAGCCCGGTTCCAGCGTCAGAAGGCGGCGGTCGCCCAACCCGCGCAAGAACAGTGGCAAGTTGCCGTCGTGTAACTCGAACAATTCGGCACCGATCGTGTCCACCTGCAAGGTCGGTACCCCGAGGGTGCTGCCGAGAATGAACGCCTGGCTGATTTGTGAATTCGGTCTGATATGGACTTGCTGGAGCCATTGGACGTTGTCCACCAGCCCGAGCAAGGCGAGGTGCGTGGCCGGGACATGATCGACCGTCAAGCACTCGACATGCTCTTGATTGATGGCGTAAACCCTGGAATCGCCGACATGGAACAACAGCGCGGGCCCGTCGGCGGGAATTTCCACCAAGATCAGCGTGCAGCCGGTTTCTAAGCCCGCGCTTTGAAATTCAAGATAAAGCGCCCCGTGGAGCGCGTTGAGCGCGCGACAAAGCTCGTTCAGGTCGGCGGTGGGCGGCACGTCGAGCAAGCCTTCGACGGCCCGTTGCGCCGCTTCCCGACCGTGGCTGTGGCCCCCCATCCCGTCCAGTACCGCAATCCGCCAATGGCCGGACGGCCAACCGGCTAGCTGCACCTGCGCTTCCTGCTGTTCGCGCAGAAAACGGCCCCGCCCCTGGCCGTCCACCACCAGATAATTGTCCTGATTTTCGCGCCGCCCGTGATCGGTCGGCGAGCGCAGCGAACGCACGGCGACTTCCAGTCGGTCCTTGCGGCAGAATGCGGTGTGCTCGGGGGCAACGGTATGCACGGGGTGATGACGGGTGTTGTGTATCGGAAAAGATCATTATGTAGCGCCCGCCGCCATAGCGCAATGCGGCTAAAAAAACCACTCCTTAGAGCCGGCTGACAAAACGGCGCGCCAAGCCGGTTGTTCCTTCTGCTAGACTAGCGATCATGTGAGCTATAGTGACTAGTGCAACGTATTTTTTAGAATATTTTGGTAAACCCTTGGCGTATGGACCTAGAACAACGTCGTGAAGAGCTTGAGCAAACGCGGGCGGGCGATCGTTCGGACGATGAGCAGCGGACGCGCCGTCGGGAAGGAGCGCCACGCGAGGCGACAGCCGCCGGGGAGTCGGACGCCCCCGCGGTCGGGCCGGTGACGGGCGGCGGGAGACAGGCTAAACCAGTGCCGGGCGCGCCGTCCGAAGAATCCCGTCTGGAGTCTTTGGAATCCGGCAGGGTGATCGGGCCTTCCGAACACCGGGTGCGTTTGTTGCACGACCTCAGCGGCAGCCGGCGGCTCTGGCTGGTGCTGGCCGTGGCGTCCGCGACCGAACGCGCTAGAGGCATCGCCGACGAATTTCGGGCGATCAAGCTGTTCTTGCCGCCGAATCTGGGACTCGCTCCCCGGGAGGCCGGACGAGAAGAACGATCTCAGCGCGCCGATCTCATCGGTTCGCGCGCCTACCTGGCCAAGATTCGCTCTCGGGTCGAGCAGGCGATCAAGCTCGACCACCCGCATATTGCCCGCGTCCATGGCTGGCACCAGGGCGGCGATGGCTGGGCGTTCGCCGAAATGGAATACATCGACCAACAGTCCAGTCAAAGCTTGGCGAAACTGTTGTCCGAGCAAGGCCGGAGCGGGTTGCCTTGGGATGCGGTGTCGAAATGGTTGCAACCCGTCGCCGCCGCGTTGGACCATGCTCGCCAGGAGCAGCATATTGGCCATCAACATATTGATGCAGATAAGATTTTTCTAACGCAGCCCGGCCTTGTCAAACTGGTGGGATTCGGCTTGGCGACCGAGGCGCGGGAGCCGTGCAGCGTGCTGTTCGGGTCCGGTGATCCGGGAAAGGAACCGAACGCGGAGGGTCCGATCGATTCGGTTCCCGCCGAAACCGCGTTTCGCCGCGATGTGTTTGCCTTGGCGTTGCTGGTTTATCAGATGTTGATGGGCCACAGCGCCCATGAGGCCAAAACCGAGGCCGCCCACACCATACCGCGACCGTCTGGCTTGACGGACGAGGCTTGGCGGATCTTGCGGCGCGGGCTGGCTTATCCGAGCGAGCTGTGCCCGACCGAGGCCGGCAAGTTCATGGCGGCCCTGGAAGAAGCCCAGCGGCCGGCGGAGCAGGTTGGCCGCGGTTGGAGTGCTTTAAAATGGAGCTGGCTGGTGGGCGCCGGATTGTTGCTGCTCGCCGCCTTGGGGATCTATGGGTTGGCCGAACGGGAGGACCAGGAGCAGGGAGCGGTTGGGCCAGCCCGGACCGAGCGTCCGCCGAGCGCGCCTGCCACGCCGGTTCGGGAGCCGGACACGCCGCCGGATGCGGGGATGACCGCGCTGTTGCAGGAAGCCGAACGCGAAGCCGATTTGCGCGCTTTCGAATCCGCCAAGCGGGTCGATACGGTGGTGGCTTACCAGCTGTATTTACAGCGCTGTCCGCGCTGCGGTTTCAGACAGGA
>DPWB01000265.1:0-2376 GCA_003527885.1 Candidatus Competibacteraceae bacterium | reverse complement strand
CGATTTCGAAACGCTGGCGCGGGCGCTCGAACGGGAGAATCACGACGAACGGGGTGACGAGGCGCTGGTCCGGTTGAACAGCCTTGCGGCGCTGACGCCCGGCGATCCGTTCGTCGCCGCCGGACGGCGACGGATCGCGCTGGCTTGGGCGGCCAGGGCGCAGGCGAGCGCGAACAAGGGTGATCTGGCCGGGGCGCGGCACGCACTCAAGAAGGCCAACTCGATTCAGCCGGATCTGCCCGAACTGACTGGCCTGGAAGCGAGCCTCACCCAGGCGGAGGTCACGAGCCGGGTCAAACAAGACGATACCGAGTCGTTCGCCGACGCCCGGCGCGGCAATACCCGCAAGGCCTACTGGGCTTATCTGGAGAAGTGCGCGGCGAACTGCAACCATCGCGCTGAAGCCGAGGCCGCGCTGGTCCGGTTGGGGCCGAGCAACCCGGTCCTGCGAGACCGGCTGGGCGACGGTTCTCAGGGTCCAGAACTGGTGGTCATCCCAGCCGGCGGCTTCGAGATGGGTTCTCCGGGCGGCGAAAAGGGGCGCTACAACGACGAACAGCCGCATCCGGCGCGGATTGCCAAAGCTTTCGCCATCGGAAAGTATGAGGTGATGTTTTTCGAATACGACCGCTTCGCCGCGGCGACCGGTCGCGCGCTGCCCAACGATCAGGGCTGGGGTCGCGGCCGACGTCCGGTCATCAATGTCAGCTGGCAGGAGGCCAAGGATTATACGGAGTGGCTGTCCCAGCAAACCGGCCACCGCTACCGCCTGCCGACCGAAACCGAGTGGGAGTATGCGGCCCGCGCCGACACGACCGCCAGCCGTTACTGGGGCGACGATCCCAACCAGGGCTGCTTCTATGGCAATGCGGCCGATCTGGATGGCAAGAAAGTGTTTGTCGGCTGGACCACGATGCAATGTCGCGACGGCCATATTTACACGGCGCCGGCCGGCAGTTACCGAAACAACGACTATGGTCTGCACGACATGCTGGGGAATGCTTTGGAATGGACCTGCTCGCTGTACGCTCAGGATTACCGGGCGCCGAGCCAGAGCTGCGAGCAGCCGGAGAGCGAACGTCAGTTCGTGGTGCGCGGCGGCTCCTGGAACGACGAGCCGCGCAACGTCCGCTCCGCGGACCGGCATCGCAACCGGCCCGATTTCCGGGATTACTACCTGGGATTTCGGGTGGTGCGGGAGCTGCGCTGAGCGTTGGCTGCTCGGGACCCGTGGGCGGCGCCAACAAAATGATCTCCTGCCCTAGATTTTGGCGCGGCCCCGAAACCCTCGACTCCGCCGATATCCGATAATGGTTGACCGATCGGCGCGCAACCCAGTGTGCGTTTGCAACAGGGGCGAGTAAAATTCGCCTGTTGCGATGCGCGGCGGGTTGCTTTTTATTTGCTTTTCGAGTTTTTGCATGATTTCGTAGCTTTTTCGGAGGTGCCCGCCGCTGCCCGCCGCTACTACGATAGGACACCATGGCCAAGAAATCTAACACGCTTCCCATCGGCTATCGCCTACACCATTACCGGATCGAGTCGGTGCTGGGCGCGGGTGGATTTGGGATCACCTACATGGCGGTGCACGAGGCATTGCGCAGCCGGGTGGCCATCAAGGAGTATTTTCCGGTCGAGTGGTCTTATCGGGATCGCGATGACGTCAACGTGCTGGCCAACACGCAGGGCGGCTTGCCCACTTCGGAAGCGGGCGAGGAGCCTTGTTACACTTGGGGGTTGCAACGGTTTCTGCACGAAGCGCAGGTGTTGGCGCAGGTCAACCATCCCAGCGTGGTGCGGGTCAAGGATTTTTTCGAAGCCAACGGCACCGCCTACATCGTCATGGATTACGAGGATGGCGAGCCGCTCAGCCAGGTGCTGCAACGCGAAAAAAACTTGCCGGAGGAACGCATTCGCCGCTTGTTGGGCGATGTGCTGCCGGCGCTGGAATCGGTGCATTCGCTGGGCTATCTACACCGGGATTTGAAACCGGCGAACCTCTACTGCCGCTCCGACGGCCGCACTCTGTTGATCGACTTCGGCGCGGCCCGGCAGGCGTTGAGCCAACGCAGCAAAAATATTACCAGCGTGTTTACGGTCGGCTATTCGCCGATCGAGCAGTATCTGGTCGAAAGCAAGGGTTACGGGCCCTGGACCGATGTTTACGCCGTGGGCGCGGTGCTTTACCAGTGTGTCACCGGCAAGCAACCCATCGAAGCGCCGGCGCGGGTGCTCGACGATCCGCTGAAGCCGGCCGTGGAGGCGGCGGAAGGGCAATACCTGTCTCTTATACACATCTGACGCTGCCCACGAGCGATCTCGAGTAGATCTCGGTGGTCGCCGTATCATTAAAAAAAAAAATACAGAGTCTATAGT
>DPWB01000026.1 GCA_003527885.1 Candidatus Competibacteraceae bacterium | reverse complement strand
CAGTCTAAGTCCTGTACTATTAACACGCATAGCTATTTTTTTTTTTCAAGCAGAAGACGGCATACGAGATCTAGTACGGTCTCGTGGGCTCGGAGATGTGTATAAGAGACAGGTCCCAGCCGACGCCGGCGGCCTGTAAAACCGTGGTAGCGGTCGCCAGGTTTTCCAGGGTGACGAAGTTCATCACCAGCCGTCCGTTTGGTTTCAGGCGCGATACTATGAGGTCGATCAACCCGGCCAATTCGCCACCAGAACCACCGATGAACACGGCGTCGGGGTCGGGCCAGGCAGCCAGCAGCGCCGGTGCTTTGCCGATGCACAGCGTGTAGTTGCTGAGCCGAAACCGGAGCGCGTTGGCCTGCGCGTTGGCGGCATCGGCTTCGTTCTTTTCGATAGCCCAGACGTGGCCTTGTGGGGTCAGTCGCGCGCACTCGATGCCGACCGAACCCGATCCCGCGCCGATATCCCAAACGATGGCGTCTGGTTGCAAGCGTAATTTGGCCAGCGTCAGCGCCCGCGCTTCCTGTTTGGTGATCAGGCCCTTATCGGGTGCTCGCTGCTGATATTCATGATCTTCCAGGCCGAAACGGGGCAGTTCAAGCGTCGGGCCACGTTCGACCAGCAGCACGTTGGGTTCGGGGAACTCGCGCGCGGCGACCTCGGCAAGGCTCAAATCGGGGAAGATGGCCTCATCAGCCAACAATAGGCGGCAGGCGATGGATAGCGTGACCTCGGTGTGGTAACCGGCAGTGAGCAAGGCCCGCGCCAGCCGCGCCGGGTTATTGCGCGGGCCGGTGAAGACCGCAATGCGCGGATGCCGGGCGATGGCGCGAATCACCGGATACAGGCCATGATCTGGCGTTGCGCCTACCGTCCATTCCCCGGCGTCCGGGCCGTGGCATGAGGCAATGACGACATCCTGCCACGGCTTTTTGAAGCGGGCGAAGGCCAGTTGCAGAGTCGAAGGCGCGGGCAGCACCGTCACGGCGTCGGCCCCAAGCTGGCCGATCAGATAGCGGGCGATACCGTGGCACAGCGGATCGCCGGTTGCCAGCACGACGACGGCGCGCTCCGTCGCCAGCGCCGCTCTGATCCAGAGCAGACTCTGGCTCAAGCCGCCATCGAGATCGCGGGTTTCGGCAGCCGGTGCCAGGTGGACGCGCACCAGTTCCAGGGTGCGGCCAGCGCCGATGACCAGATCGGCCTTGTTTAGACTATGCCGGGCAGTTTCCGACAAGCCCGCCCAGCCGTCGTCCAGCAGGCCGATGAGGGTGACCGTCGCACTCATAAGATGTTTTCCTCAGCGACTCGGCAAATGAACTGGCCTTCAAAGTCGCAGACCAGTACCGTCAGTTGATAGCCGCCGGGGTATTGAGTTTTCAGGCTACGAATCGCTCTAAGCGCCAGTTGCCGGTGGAAAGCGACCGTTAAGCCCAACCGGGCCAGTTGTTCTGCCGCAAACCGAGCCGTTTCGGCGGCGCGGATGGCCTCAATCAATGCATCCGGCGCAGCCACCGCCTGCGCCGCCTCGGCCAGAATGACGCGATCCACCGGCGCCCGCCAGGCATGGGTTACGCTCAAGCCCTGGCACAGCTTGGTCAGCTTACCGACCATCACGCCCAGATAAATCGCGGTGAAATTCCGCTGCACGGCAGTGGTGAAAGCGGCTTTGACAAAATCGCCCATCTGCACGAAACAGGATTCATCCAGGTCGGGTAGCTGGCGCATGGCGAATTTCTCGGTGCGGCCGCCGGTCGTGAATACGACAGCGGTCTGTCTCTGATTCGCCGCTACCTCAATGGCTTGTACCACGCTGGCGCGAAACGCCGCCGTTGAATACGGGCGGACGATGCCCGTCGTGCCCAGGATCGAAATACCACCCAGAATCCCCAGGCGGGCGTTAAGGGTCTTTTGCGCGATGGTCTCGCCGCCTGGCACCGAAATCGTCACTTCCAGCCCTGCTGTCGCCAGCAACTCGGCAGCTACGGCGCGGAGGTTGGCGCGAATGTTCCGTTGTGGCACCGGATTGATGGCCGGGCCGCCGACCGCCAAACCCAGCCCTTCTTTGGTGACCACACCGACGCCGGGGCCACCTTTCAGCGCGATTTCTCCGGCTTGATCGGGCAGGAGGCAAACGTCAGCAGTCAGGTGCGCGCCGTGGGTAGCGTCGGGATCATCACCGGCATCTTTGATCACCACGGCATGGGCGGTGCGAGTCTCGCCGCTTCCATCCAGACGACCCTCCGTCACTGCGAAGGTCACCGCCTGGCCGTTGGGCAACTGACAAACGATGCTGTCCGGCACTGCGCCGGTCAGCAGGCCCACCGTAGCGGCTTTTGCTGCCGCCGCTGCACATGCGCCGGTGGTAAATCCGGTACGGTTGCCACGGGCGCGGCGGCTATCGCCCTTGCGTACCCTGGCGGGCTTGAGCGCATGGCCGACGATGTTTTCCTCGCTCATGCGGCCGATTGGGCTGGCGCCGTTTCCGCCAGCGACAATAAGGCATGAATCGCCGCCACCACCAGTGTCGAGCCGCCCTTGCGGCCCTCAATCGCTACCCACGGCGTTTCTGCAACCGTCATCAACGAGGCTTTCGATTCGGCGGCGGACACAAAGCCAACCGGCATTCCGATGATCAACGCAGGCCGCACCCCTTCGGTGCGAATCAGGCGGATCAGCTCGATCAAGGCGGTGGGCGCATTGCCAATGCCGACAATCGCACCGTCCAACGTGCCCAGACGCCAGGCTTTGCGCATCGCCTGCACCGCGCGGGTGCTATTGGCGGCTTTGGCAGCTTCAATCACATCGGCATCGGCGATGTAGTGATGGGTGGTTAAACCGAAATGGGCCAGCCGCGGCTGTGACAGCCCGACGCAGATCATCTCCACATCGGCGACGAGGGGCGTACCGCCTTTGCGCACGGCCTGTAACCCGGCCTGCATGGCGTCGGGATGGAAGACGGTTAAGCCGTTGAACTCGAAATCGGCGGTGGCGTGGATCATCCGCCGCACCAGCGGCCATTGCTCGGCGGTGTAGCAGTGCGGCCCGGCTTCGGCGTCGATAATGGTGAAGGAATCGTGCTCGATGGCGCGACCAGCGGCGGTCAGTTGTTCAGTGATGCGATTAGCAGTAACGGTCATGGCGGCCTGTGACGATTAAATCGGCTCGGTTGGGTCGAGAGTTGCCTTGCGGAAGCGATGGGCGAAGGTCGGATCATACAGCTTGGAACGGGCCAGTTCCGGCCAGTCGGCAGCGCCCAGCGTCGGGCTGGCGACGATCATGGCCTGGCTGGCGATCTTTTCCGCCTGGCATAGGCGTTTGATGTCGGCCAGGGTGCCACGCACGATTTTTTCCTCACCCGGCCAACTGGCTTTTTGCACCACCAGCATGGGTGCATCCTCCGGCCAGCCTGCTTCGCGCAAAGCGGCTTGCACCTTGTGCAACAGGGTAATCGACAGATAAATGCACAGCGTGGTGCGGTGCGCAGCCAGTGCCGCCAGGTCTTCACCGGGCGGCATCGGTGTGCGTCCAGCCACCCGGGTCAGGATCACGGTCTGGGTCACTTCCGGCAGGGTCAGGGTTTCGCCTGCCGCTGCCATCGCCGCCATCGCCGAGGACACACCCGGCACCACCGCCCACGGAATCCCGGCGGCGGTCAGTGGCCGGGTCATCTCAATCAATGCGCCGTACAGACCGGGGTCGCCGGTCTGTAAGCGCACCACCGTCTCATGCCGCGCCGCCCGCTCGATCAGCCAGTCGGTCATCGCGTCCAGCGTCATGTCTTTGGAATCGCGGATTTCACAACCAGCCGGGGCATAGCGGGTTGCGGCCTGATCGACCAGCGAACCGGCGAACAGGATCGCGCCCGCCCGTTCCAGCAGCGTGCGACCTTTGACGGTGATCAGGTCGGGATCGCCGGGGCCAGCCCCGACGAACCAAACCTGTCCAAACGTAGTGTCAGGCATGAGCGGCGAATAACCGTCGTTCGAGCAACGCCGAGCCGCTCAAGCCCCGCAGCGACTTGGCGGCAGCCAGCACGGCGAGATCAACCAACGGTTCAATGAGAATGATCGTCAGATACGCGCCGCCGAAGGTAGCGACTTGCGTCAGATTTCCCGCACCGACGCCCTGGCCGTAAAACGCCCAGAACGCGACCCAGGCGATGATGCCGCCCTGATAAGCCAGTGACAGTTTGAAAAGCTGGCTGTAGCCGAGATCAACATACGCAGTACGCGCCGGAATGATCTTTTGCGCCAACGCCGCGATCAGGAACAACGGGGCCAGCAGGGTAGTGACGTTCATCCCGTATTGCGGCAGATCGATGGGGGCGAAAAGAGCGCCTTGCAGCAGCAACCCGGCGGCCAGGCCGAGCGCGGCGGCGGCGGGGCCGAGCAGCAGCAATAGCGTGGTGCCGAGGATCAGATGGACTTCGGAAACCCCAACCGGCGGATGCGGCAAGACCTCAAAGCAGCAAAAGGTGAGTAAGGCCGCGATCAGGCTACGGACGGTTAAGGTGATGAATCCGTGCTGGCGCACGGCTTTGAAAGCGAGCCAACCGGCTGTGGTCAGAACTGTAGCTGCGGTGGCGTAGCTGAGGATGATTTTGGCGCCATCGACGACGCCTGGTTCGATATGCATGGGCAACCCTTTTATGTTCAACCGACTTCGAACGCAAGCCATCGGGGATGAAGCAGCTAGCGGTCGAGGGGTCAAAAGTTTGCCCACCGGCCAAACCCGCGCCCCGGGGCTTGCACCATCAAGTCTCCTGGGCCGGTCTTCTGGCTTGCCGTCGATCTCGTCCGCGCCTTCCCGTGGAACCTACACAGTGGCGTTTCGCGGAGTTGTCAGGCTTACAGCAGCGGGGGCTGCGTCGGAATGGCTGGTTGTCCAGCGTCACCGACTTCCCGTTTCACACTCTAGGAGTGCACCCAAGATGGCGAGATCTTACAG
>DPWB01000329.1:6951-7224 GCA_003527885.1 Candidatus Competibacteraceae bacterium | reverse complement strand
GGCGCCGGTGACGGCACCGCCCGCGCCACCCGCGCCGCCGGCTGTTTCCAGCGCTGGTGCTACCAACCCGCTGGCTCCAGTCAAGCGGGCCAACGATGCCCCGAACTTACTCCAAGCCTGTTGGAACCAGCAGCAACTGCGCGCTACGGCAAACGACAAAAGAACCAAAAATCCGGCGGCCGATTTTTCGCCGTTCGTGGGAAGGCAACCGCCGGCAATTCCGTCGGCGACGGCGGTAAGGCGGTCGATCCGTTATGTCAAGCCTCGCAACGG
>DPWB01000329.1:0-6764 GCA_003527885.1 Candidatus Competibacteraceae bacterium | reverse complement strand
GTATAAGAGACAGCCGTTATGTCAAGCCTCGCAACGGCGAGAAGCTACTGGCGCTGACTTTCGATCTTTGCGAACAGGCCAACGAGGTCAGCGGTTATGACGCGGCCCTGGTCAATTACTTGCGCGATCATCAGGTGAAGGCCACCTTTTTTGCCGGCGGTAAATGGATGCGCTCTCATCCCGAGCGAACGATGCAACTGATGGCCGACCCTTTATTTGAACTCGGCAATCACACTTGGACCCACGCCAATTTGCGGCGGGTCAATGGTCCTGGGATGTTCGAGCAAATCGACAGGACTCAGACGGAATATGGCGTCTTGCGCGAGCGTTTGTTGGCTTCCAAGTGCGCGAGCGCGTTCGCTGATAAAGCGGCGCTCGGCGTGCCGGCCAAATTGAGCTTGTTTCGTTTTCCTTATGGCGCGTGCAACGCGGAATCGTTGGCCGCGGTGAATCAAGTCGGGTTGGCGGCCATCCAGTGGAACATCGTCACCGGCGATCCCGGCAAGGGGCAAACGGCAGCCAGAATTGCCCGCGCCGTGCTGGATCAGGTCAAGCCGGGCTCCATCGTGATCGCCCATGCCAACGGCCGCGGCTGGCATACCGCCGAGGCGTTGCCGCTGATCATCCCCGAATTGCGCGCTCGCGGCTATCGCTTTGTCACGATCGGCGAGCTGCTGGCGGATGGCGAGGTGGTTGCGGCCGATTCCTGTTACGAGAATAAACCGGGCGATAATCTCAAATACGACCGGCGGGCTGGAGTGAGCGGAAAATGATAAAGGCGGACCCCTTTCTCGATCGCTATACGCTATCCGGCTTTTCGCTCGCGCCCATCGAGGGAGCAGACGCCAAGATGATTGCGGGCGAGCTGATCGAAATGGACCCTTGGCGTACCTTGAATTATGCGGCGGCTTCTTTGGAAAGCTATCTGTCAGCATCTAGCCCGGCTTTGCACCGCTACGCAATAAAGGTGGATAACGGTAGCATCGCCGGTGTGGTGACAGTCCGTTATCCCTGGTTGAAAGGCGCTTATCTCGAATTGATCGGCCTTTTCCCAAACCGGCAGAAAAAAGGGCTTGGTACGGCGGTTTTAAACTGGCTGGAGCGGGAAACAGGGTCTCAAGCAGCCAATTTATGGGTTTTAGTATCTTCTTTTAATGATTCCGCCAAGCGTTTTTATCTGCGGCAGGGCTTTCGGGAAATCGGTGCTATTGAAGCGTTGGTTAGTTCAAAAAGCACCGAGCTTTTATTGCGTAAGGTATTGCGGCAAGTCACGTAGAGCGGCTTCGAATGGACGAATAGTACGAGTACCGATCACTGTCAGCCACTGCCGAAGACGCGCCGAAATTTCATCGGATATAGTAGCCCGCCACCCGCCAGCTGCCGTCCTTATCGCGCATGGATGTCACTGTTTCGAGTGCCGCCGTCTTATTCTCGAAGCGCGCGTCAAATTGGACGACAACATATTCGCCATCGGGCGCGCCCGGAAGGCTGCGGGTCAAATCGGCGGATTTGAGGGTACGGGATTTCAAGGTACCGAGCTGGGAGCGAATGGGTTTGACGGCTTTTTCCCAATCGGCTTTTGAGACGCCGCCACGGAACAGTGTCGCTGCTTGATCCCAGCTCTCACCGTATTGCTCCGCATCCACGAGCGCCAACCACGCCTTAGCCGCCTCTTGAGCCTTGACAGTGGTTTCGCTATTGGCCGCTTGAGCGACAACGCCTAGAGTAAACAGAAAAATAACACCGATCCGTAAAGCGTTTTTCATGGGAGTTTCCTCGGAAAGAGCGATAGAGCAATAGTCAGTAAACCTATAGAGCATAGCCGCGCGTGGCGGTTCCTATCGCGTCACCCACCCACCACACACCGGAAAAACCTGACCGACGAAGCAATTGGCGGCCCCGCTGCAAAGATAGGCGGCAAACAACGCATCCTCTGAGGCCGACACCAGCCTCGCTAGCGGAACTTCCCGCTTGAGCCGTTCCTTAAAGGCCGGGTTGGCCTGCACTTCAGCCGGAAAATAGGTCGGATTATCGACGAAGTTTTGGGCGATGGCGTTGACCTGGATATTATGGGCGGCGACTTCCACGCCCACGGCTTGAATGTACGCCAACTGCGCGCCGCGAGCCGCGCTGTAGGTCGATGTGCGTTTCATGCCGCGCAGGGCGGCGGCGCTGCCCACCAACAGAATCTTTCCCGACCGGCGCTCGATCATTTGCGGCAGCACGGCGCGGACCAGCCGAGGCAGCGGATCGACCAGATGGGCGAACACCGTCCGCCATTCGGCATCGGTGACGGCGACCGCCGGCGTCGTCGGCGCGGGTAGGGCCAGATTGGCGACCAGCGCGTCTATAGGGCCCGCGTCCTGGACCAGTTGCGCGGGCAAGTCTGGATCGAGCAACGGCCGGTCGTCGGCGATGACGGTCGCACCCAGTTCGGCGAAGGTCCGACACAGCGCCGGACCCATGAAGCTGCTCGCCTGGGTGATCAAGATTCGCTGGCCCGTGAGATCGCAGATTTTCATAATGTCCTTACACGTCGGATGTTGAACACCTCCGGACGGTCGGTCCGGCTTGCGCCGCTACCCTCGGGCTTGCGCGACCGCCAGCACCCGACCCAACCAGGCGGCGATGTCGCGGATTTCCTCCCAGCACACCTCGTGGCCCATGCCGTACTCTTGCCATTCCACCCGGTAACCCAAGTTTTCCAGGGCTTCGGCGCTCTGCTTGCCATAGCGCATGGGAATCACCGCATCGTAATCGCCGTGAGCCATGAAGACCGGTGTCTGCCGGTTGGCCGGCCGGCGTTCGCCGTTGAGCTTGCTGGCCAGAGGAAGGTAGCAAGACAGCGCCAGAATGCCGGCCAAGCGCTCGGGATAGCGCAAACCGGTATGCAGGGCCAGCGCGCCACCCTGGGAAAAACCGGCCAGCACGATGCGTTCGGCCGGTATGCCGCGCTTCTTCTCGCGCTCGATCAGCTCGAAAATGGCCCGCTCGGAGGCGTACACGCCCTCCGGGTCTTCCTGGCGGGGCAAATCCATGCTCAGCACGTCGTACCAGGCTCGCATCCGCATCCCGCCGTTGACGGTGACCGGCCGGATCGGCGCGTTGGGAAACACGAAGCGGATAGCCGATGGCTCCGGCAACTTCAATTCCGGCACGATGGGCTCGAAGTCGCGGGCGTCAGCGCCCAAACCGTGCATCCAGATCACGCTGGAGCGCGCGGTGAGCTTGGGTTCGATCTCGACGGTGGTCAGCGCGGTTTCGGTCATGAGCATATCCCGTGGAAACAGTCTGGCGGCATTAGCCGTGAAGCCGGCCGACTTGTCAAGCCGCGCCCGCCGGCCCAAGGCAGGTTATACTGATAAGCGTTTTCGTTTCCCGCAAGGACTTTCCGCAATGTCCGAGTTTCGCCCTGGAGCACCGCTGGCATGGTTGCTGTTGGCCGCGCTGTTGGCCGGTTGCGGCCAGAAAGGCCCGCTCTATCTGCCCCGACCGCAAGCCCAACCGCCTTCCTCCGAACCGGCTCCAGCGCCGGCGTCGAGACCCTGAAACATGGATCATTTCGAGTATCGCGGCGGCCGCTTGTACGCCGAGGAGGTGCCGGTCGCCGACATCGCGGCGGCGGTTGGTACGCCCTGTTACATTTACTCCCGCGCCACCATCGAGCGCCACTGGCGCGCCTTCGACCGCGCCTTTGCCGACCGGCCGCATCTGGTGTGTTACGCGGTCAAGGCCAACAGCAATTTGGCGGTGTTGAACGTGCTGGCGCGGTTGGGGTCGGGTTTCGACATCGTGTCGGTGGGCGAACTGGAGCGGGTGCTGGCGGCGGGAGGCGACCCCGGCAAGGTGGTGTTTTCAGGCGTCGGCAAGCGCCGCGACGAGCTGGAGCGGGGTTTGGAAGCCGGGATTCATTGCTTCAATGTCGAATCCGAAGCGGAACTGCTGCTGTTGGAACAAGTGGCGGCCGCGCGCGGCCAACGGGCGCCGGTGTCGCTGCGGATCAACCCGGATGTGGACGCCAACACGCATCCCTACATTTCCACGGGCCTGAAGCAGAACAAATTCGGCATCGAGGTCGAGCGAGCGCTGGCGGTTTACACGCGCGCCGCCGCTTCACCTCACCTGAACCTCATCGGAGTCGATTGCCATATCGGCTCGCAACTGACCCAGGTCGCGCCGTTCGTGGACGCGCTGGAGCGGCTGCTGGCGTTGGTGGCGCGGTTGGAAGCGCGGGGCATCGCGATCCGTCATCTCGATCTCGGCGGCGGCTTGGGTATCCGCTACCGCGACGAAGAGCCGCCGTTACCCGCCGATCAGGCCGCCGCGTTGCTGGAGCGTCTGCGCGGCCGGCCCTACCGAATCCTGATCGAACCCGGCCGGGCCATCGTCGGCAACGCCGGCCTGTTGGTGACGCGGGTCGAACTATTGAAACACACTGAGGATAAAAGCTTTGCGGTGGTGGACGCGGCGATGAACGATCTGTTGCGGCCGGCGCTGTATTCGGCGTGGCAGGCGATCGTTCCGGTCGAAGTGCGCGGCGCGGGCGAGCCACGCCGTTACGACGTGGTGGGACCGATCTGCGAAACCGGCGATTTCCTCGGCAAGGAGCGGGAATTGACCGTCGAAGCGGGCGATCTGCTCGCGGTGCGTTCGGCGGGCGCTTACGGTTTTTCGATGAGCTCCAATTACAATTCCCGGCCGCGTGTCGCCGAAGTGATGGTGGACGGCGGGCGCTTCCAAGTCGTGCGACGCCGGGAGACGCTGGCGGAACTGTACGCTGGCGAGACTGTCTGGCAACAATAAAACGCTTTTAAGAGGTCATACGATGCACGCCGCTTTTGCCAACCCTTCCAAGGATGAAATCCGCGCCCTGTTAAAGCGGGTCAGAACCATCGCCGTGGTCGGTTTGTCCGCCTCGCCGGGCCGAGCCAGCCACGGGGTCGCCAGAGCGCTCCAGGGTTTCGGTTATCGCATTATCCCGGTCAATCCCGCGTTGGCCGAGGTGCTGGGCGAGAAGGCCTACCCCAACCTGCGCGAGTTGCCGGAGCCGGTCGATCTGGTGGATGTGTTCCGTGAGTCGAGCCATGTCGCCGGCATCGTCGAGGACTGTATCGCCCTCAAACTACCCGCGTTGTGGCTCCAAGACGGCGTGGTGGACGAGGCGGCGGCGCTGCGGGGGCGAGACGCCGGCTTGACCGTGGTCATGGATCGCTGCATTTATCGGGATTACGCTCAACTGATGTGATGGCCGGGATCGTTGTTGTCCGTGGGCGGACGGTTCCGATTGTACTGCTGCTTAAATTTCAAGAAGGCTTATGAACGATAAAATAGCGGAGCATCCCGTCCAGCATCGCCTCAAATTGAGAAACCTCCGTTTGTCGGATTACGATGACATCCACGAGATTATGGAGGTGGTTTACCACAACATGGACGGCGCCTGGAGCCGGGAACAGTTCGCCTCGCAAATCGCCCGTTTCCCCGAAGGGCAAATCTGTATCGAGGATAACGGCAAGGTGGTGGCGGCCGCGCTGAGCCTGATCGTCGATTACGGCCGTTACGGCGACCGCCACACCTACTGGCAGATCACCGGCGACGGCTATCTGACCACCCACGACCCCAACGGCGACACCCTGTACGGCGTCGATGTGTTCGTCCACGTCAAATACCGCGACATGCGGCTGGGCCGCCGGTTGTACGACGCCCGCAAGGAGTTGTGCGAAAAGCTGAACCTGCGCGCCATCGTGGTCGGCGGCCGGATTCCCGGCTACGGCAAATACGCCCAGGAGATGACACCGCAGCAGTACGTGGAACAGGTCAAGGCCAAGGAGCTGATCGATTCCATCCTGACTTTCCAGCTGGCCAACGATTTTCACGTCCGCCGCATCATCACCGGCTATCTGCCCGACGACACCGATTCCAAAGCCTATGCGGTGTTGTTGGAATGGTTGAACATCTACTATGAAGAAAAAGAAGTCCTGATCGGCGGCGGCAAGTCGGTGGTGCGCATCGGCGCGGTGCAGTGGCAGATGCGCCAGACCGCGTCGCTGGAAGAACTCTTGCAGCAAGTCGAATATTTCGTGGATGCGGTGGCCGGTTACAAGACCGATATCGTCTTGTTTCCAGAGTTTTTCAACGGTCCCTTGATGGCCCACTTCCATCAGCGTAACACCGCCGAAGCGGTGCGGCAGTTGGCCGAGTACACCGATCCCTTACGCGATGCGATCTTGGATTTGGCTATCGCCTATAATGTCAACATCATCGCTGGCAGTATGCCGGAATACCGGGGCGGAGCGTTATATAATGCCGCTTTCCTGTGCCGGCGCGATGGCACCTGGGACAAGCAGTCCAAACTGCACATCACGCCCGACGAGCAGGCCTATTGGGGGCTCCAGGGTGGCGACGCGCTCCGGGTGTTCGAGCTGGATGTCGGCAAGATCGGCATTCTGATCTGCTATGACGTGGAGTTTCCGGAACTGCCGCGCTTGCTGGCCGACCAGGGGATGCAGATCTTGTTCGTGCCGTTCTGGACCGACACCAAGAACGCTTATTTGCGGGTCCGGCGCTGCGCCCAGGCGCGGGCTATCGAAAACGAATGTTACGTGGTGATTTCCGGTAGTGTCGGCAACTTGCCGAAGGTGGAAAACATGGACATGCAATATTCTCAAGCGGCGGTTTTTACACCGTCCGATTTCGCCTTTCCCCATGATGCCATCGCTGCCGAAGCCACACCAAACACTGAAATGACCCTGATCGTCGATCTGGAT
>DPWB01000189.1 GCA_003527885.1 Candidatus Competibacteraceae bacterium | reverse complement strand
GGGCCGTTAGCTCAGTCGGTAGAGCAGCAGACTTTTAATCTGTTGGTCGTGCGTTCGAATCGCACACGGCCCACCAATTTAGCCCAGGGGTCAGGCCGTCGCCTGACCCTTTTTTGTCGGCGCGGTTAGGGCGCAGCCGTTCATTTCCGACGTGGGCGAGATTTACCGTTCGAAAGCGCCCGGTTCGACCGTCTTGACCGGTTCGAAGGGGATGCTCGTATAGTCGGATTGTACCCTTACTTTCCAGGCGTGGGCGGCGGTGAACCGACCGTTGAAGAACATCGCCGGACGTTGGGGGCGCGCGTGATCGTGCGGCTGCGGGTTTTCATTCCACCGCGCCGACCTCGCGAGCACTGCCCCGGCTGACGCTTTCCCCATCCTGGGGTTGGAGCGTCCAGAACGACAGCGAGGACAGGACCGTCAGCGCGCCCAGCGTCAGGAAGCCGTGATGCAGAGCGCCCGTGATCGCCGCGCGGTCGGTTTGCGGTAGATCGCCGAGATACCAAGCGATCACCAACGATCCGAAGGCCAAACCGAAGCTCATCGACATCTGTTGCAACACGCTGGCGATAGTGCTGGCCATGCTCGAACCGGACGGCTCGATGTCCGCATAGGCCATCGAGTTCATGCTGGAAAATTGCAGCGAATTGAAGAAACCCTGCGCCAGCGTCAGCAGCACGATCAGCCGGATGGGCACATCGGCGGACACCCGAGCAAACAGGCTGATGGTCAGCCCGATCATCACGGTGTTGACGATCAACACCCGCCGGTAGCCGTAGCGGCGCAGCACCCGCGTGGCAATCAATTTCATGCTCATGGCGGCGATGGCGCCAGGCATCATCAGCAGGCCGGACTGCCAGGCCGGCAGCCCCAGACCGAGCTGGTAGAGCAAGGGCAACAGCAGAGGCAGGCTGCCCATCCCTAACCGGGTGATAAATCCACCCACTACCGCAACGCGGAAAGTTCGTATCCGAAATAGGTCGAGATCGAGCAAGGGATACGGTGTCTGGCGAGAGTGCCAACCGTAAGCTGCCAGCAACCCGAGGGCGACCCCGGCCAAGACAGTCGCCACCCGCGCGCCGAGGTGGTGTTCGCCGTAGACTTCCAACAGCCAAGACAGAAGCGCCGCCCCGGCGCTGAACAAAACCAGACCCCACACATCCAGCGGGCGCGCGGTCTCGGCGCGATAGTCCGGCATGTAGCGCGAGACCAGCACCAACGCCGCCAGCCCCACCGGCACGTTGACGAAGAAAATTTCGCGCCACGACAGCCAATGGACGATCAGGCCGCCCACCGTGGGTCCCAGCAACGGGCCGATCAACGCCGTGATGATGACGAAGTTCATCGCCACCAACAGCTCTGACTTGGTGAACGTGCGCAGGATGGCGAGCCGGCCCACCGGCATCATCATCGCGCCGCCGATGCCCTGACAAATGCGGGCCGCCACCAGCATCGGCACGTTGAGGGCCAGACCGCACAGTACCGACGACACCATGAAAATAGCGATCGCGGTTCCAAACACCCGGCGGGTGCCGAACCGATCGGCAATCCAGCCGCTCACCGGAATACCGACCGCGAGGCTGATGATGTAACTGGTTACCACCGCCTTGAGGCTTAACGGCGTCACCCCCAGGCTGGCCGCCATCGCCGGAATGGCCGTGTTGATGATGGTGGAGTCGAGTTGCTCCATAAACAGGGCCGCCGCGACCACCCAGGGAAGATAGCGTTTGACAGTGGCGGAAGGCGTGTTCAAAGTAGATTTTTATCGAGGTATATCATAAAAATAAAACTATCATGCCCGCCCTCTCACCTAAAAGGGGAGCCCGATTTTTTAAACGGGCCAGCAACCCTTGGCCGGTCGGTTGTGCCGCCGGATGGCTTCTCGCAAAAAACGCAGATGGACAGCACTGTTGTCACTTTTGGAAAGTGAGAGTAACAAAAATTTCACAATGTGGTTAAAAGTAAACGCCGGAGACGCCTTTCCCCCAAACGCCGGCCCACTCGGCCGAGATATCGGTACGGCGTTGGGGGGCGCTTACGCTCATTTCGGGGCGGCGATGGTTTTGGCGTAATGCCGAGCGCGGTTAATGGTTAGGCCGATACCGGCAAGGCATTGGATCAATCGGTAGGCAATCCCGGCGAGCGTGCTTGACTCGAATGGAAAAGTCTTACGGCCGTGAACCGGCGCGAGGCCAGAGGGAAGGCGGGCGCGGAGCGATGGATCACACCCGGAAAATCGACGGCCGGCCAGGCACCTATGCGCTGTTGCTGCAACTCGACGTTGAGGGATCGATCCGCATCGGCCGGCGACAGCTGTTGCCGCTGACGCCGGGTTGGGCGCTCTATGTCGGCAGCGCTTTCGGTCCCGGCGGGATGGCGGGCCGCTTGCGCCATCACCGCCGGCTGGCGGCTCGCCCGTATTGGCATATCGATTACCTGCGGCGACACGCCGCGCTCGAAGCGGTCTGGTACAGCTACGACCCGATCCACCGCGAATGTTTGTGGGCTGAGACGGCGCGTGCGCTCGGCGGGCAAGCGCCGCCGTTTCGCTTCGGCGCTTCCGATTGCCGTTGTGGGGCGCATCTCTCCTTTTTCGAACTCCGTCCCGCACTTGCTGGATTCGTCGCGGCGTTGCGATCACGTACGCCCGATCACGTTGAAGTGATCGAAAGCCACTGATTCAGGGTTTTCCATGTTCTGGGTGGCCGTGACCCTGTTGCGGCATAGCGTCCATCATCGCCTCACGCTTCACCACCGGAACCGTGACTTGCAGCGTGCCGGCTTTTTCCAGATGCAGCGTCAGCGGAAAGCTTTGACCGGCCTGCAAGGATTGTTTCAAATCGATCAGCATCACGTGCAAGCCGCCCGGCTTGAGCGAAGTCGTTTGGCCGCCCGCCAGATCGACGGCCTCAAGCTCGCGCATTTTCATCAGCGTGCCTTCCAGCAGCGTCGTGTGTAGCTCGATGGAACCCGCCACGTCTTTCGCCTCGGCGCCCAGCAGTCGATCCGGTTGGCCGGTATTGACGATATCCAAATAAACCGCGCCGGTCTTGGCGCCGGGCGGCGTCTCGGCCGCCTGTGGGTTCTCGGCTCGGATAGCGCTGTCAGTCGCCGCGACCGCCAGGGTATTGAGCGCGAGCAGCAGACTAAATAAAAGGCCTTTCATGAGGGTTGTTCCTTTCAGTTCCTGGAATGAATCTAGAATATAAGTCGTTTGGCCGCCGGAGAGAATCTGTCCGCGCCGCGCCCCGCACCGAGTGTAAGGGGTTTCCATCCAGTGTCCACGAGGAATCCGTCGATGAGCCTACCTGATCCCAACCCCGATGTGGCCCTGGCCCTGGCCGAGGATGTCGGCGGCGGCGATTTGACCGCTGCCCTGATCCCCGAAGCGGCCCAGGCCGAGGCCACCGTCATCAGCCGCGAACAGGCGATATTGTGCGGGACACCGTGGTTCGATGCCGTGTTTCGCCAGATCGATCCGCGCGTCGTCGTCGATTGGCGGGCGGCGGACGGGGATCGGATCGAACCGAATCAGTTGCTGTGCGCCTTGCGGGGTCCGGCGCGCGTGCTCCTGACCGGCGAGCGCACGGCTCTCAATTTCCTGCAAGCGTTGTCCGGCACCGCCACGCTGGCCCGCCAGTTCGCCGACGCCGTGGCCGGCACCGGCGCCACCATCCTCGATACCCGTAAAACCCTCCCCGGTTTGCGCTTGGCCCAGAAGTATGCCGTGCGCTGCGGGGGTTGCCAAAACCACCGTATCGGTCTGTTCGATGCCGTATTGATCAAGGAAAATCACATCATGGCCGCCGGCTCGATCACCGGCGCCATCGCCGCGGCCCGCCACTTGCATCCCGGCGTCACCGTCGAGGTGGAAGTCGAGAACCTGACGCAGCTGGCGGAGGCGCTGTTGGCTGGCCCCGACATCGTGATGCTGGACAATTTCGAGCGGGCGACGATGGTGGAGGCGGTCCGGTTGACCGCCAAACGGGTCAAACTGGAGGCGTCGGGCAACGTCAATTTCACCACCGTGCGCCAGATTGCCGAAACCGGCGTGGATTATATTTCCATCGGCGGGTTGACTAAGGACGTGCGCGCGGTGGACTTGTCGATGCGGTTCCGCGCCCTGTGAAACGCCAGACTCGTGCGATTGTCATAGAACAGTAACCGGGCGGCCTTACGCTACAAGCTCGGAAAATAGCAACTAAGATACAAAAGTGAGGGGAAGAACTGATGTACGCTGAAATTATGTTGGGCACCCGCCCCGCGGGTCGCGGCCACCCGGTCGCCGATTATCGGGCCGCGGATTTTTTAAGGCAGGAAATCGCTTTTTTCGAAGCGCGCCTGAACGAGATGGGTGAAGAAGGCGATTGCGCCTACGAGCACGCCCTCAGCCGCGCCTATGAAACGCTGTTGCGCGAGCGCCGCGACCAACTCTCCCAATTGCGAGCCTGATCGTCGGATCGGCCAGTTCTCGTCTCCGGTTGGCCAGAATGCTTTATCATGCACGATCCCGATCCTTGAAACCGTTGGCCGGTGTCCGAACCGGCGAGGATGCATCGTCGCATGAAGCTTTTTCTCCGCGCCGTCGCGCTGCTCGGTTCGCTGCTGTTGGTTTGGTCGCCCGCCCCGGCGGCCGACTCTGACAATTTGCCCGTCAATCCCTTTAAAGCCCGCTACGAAGTCTACGGCTCCGGGTTTTCCATCGGCGATGCGGTCATGACCTTGACCGCTACCGGCCCGAACGCTTATCGGATGAGCACTCAGGTCCGGCCCAACGGTTTGGCCGCGCTGCTTGTTTCAGGGCAGATCGACGAGCAGGCGAGCGGTGAAATTCGCGATGGGGTCGTCCGCCCAATCCAGTACGAACGGCGGGTGGAGACGCCCAAGAAAAAGCAAACGGTGCGGTTGCGCTTCGATTGGCCGGCCCGGCAACTTCGGGCTAGCGATAATGACGAAAAGGCCACGCTACCCCTGTCGTCCGGCGTACTGGACCCGCTGAGCTTGAACTTGCGGGTCATGTGGGATTTGCGGCGCGGTGATTTGCCTTCGGAGTATGTCCTGGCGGACGAGATCGAGCTGAAGCCCTATCAGATCAAGAACGAAGGCGAGGAAACGCTGGAGACCTCGGTCGGTAAACTGCGCGCGCTGCGGATCAGTCAATCCAAGCCCGGCAAGACCCGACTAACCCGCTTCTGGTTCGCCCCGGAGTTGGGTTATATGCCGGTGCGGGTCATGCAGCAGAAGGGTGACAAGGAGGTGCTGCGTATGGAACTCCGGGCGGTCGAACGCTGATTGGGCCGCCAGCGAACTTTTTTAGCGATGCGGTTCGATCGTTTTCGGTTCCCCGGCGTCGCCAGAAACGACTGGCCGCTGTATGGGTGGCTGGTGCTGGCGCTGTGGGTCAGCTTTTATTACCACCTCGGCGCGGTGCCGCTGTTCGATCTGGATGAAGGGGCGTTCGGTCAAGCCACCCGCGAGATGTTCTTGCGCGGCGATTTCGTTTCGACCTATCTCAACGGTCAGCCGCGTTACGACAAACCCATTCTCAGCTACTGGTTGCAGGCGGCCAGCTTGGCGGCGTTCGGGGTCGATGAATTCGCCTTTCGTCTGCCATCGGCGCTGGCGGCTACGGCCTGGACGCTGTTGATCTTTTTGTTCGGGCGGCGGGTGGCCGGTAGCCGCCGGGGCTTGCTGGCGGCCTTGCTGCTGGCGACCTCGCTGGCGGTGACGGTGATCGGTAAGGCGGCCACCGCCGATGCCTTGCTCAATCTACTGTTGTCGGCCAGTCTGCTGGCGCTGTATCTCTACCTGCGCGAAGGGCGGCGGGTTTGGCTCTACGCGGCGGCGGCGGCGATGGGTTTGGGGTTTCTGACCAAGGGACCGGTCGCGGTGGCGATTCCCGCCGCGGTCAGCGCGCTGTACTGCGCCAGTCGGGGCGAGTGGCGGGTTTGGCTACGGCTGGCGGTGGACTGGCGGGCCTGGAGCTTGTTTCTCTGGGTCGCCGCGCCCTGGTATATCGTGCAATACCTGCGGGAAGGAGAAGGGTTTTTTCTGAGCTTTTTTCTGCGCCACAACCTGGGTCGCTTCCAAGAGCCGCTGGAAGGACACGGCGGCGGTTGGTGGTATTACCTTCCGGTACTGCTGGTGGGCGTGTTGCCCTATACCACCCTCCTGCTGCGGGCGCTGAGCCGCTGGCGGGAAACGTTCGCCGACCCGCTGGGACGCTATCTGCTGATCTGGTTCGCGCTGGTGTTCGTGCTGTTTTCGCTGGCGGCCACCAAGCTGCCGCACTATCTGACGTATGGTTATACCGGGCTGTTTCTGTTGATGGCCCCGGAATCGGACAGCCCCGGTCGGGCCGGTTGGTTGCTGTTGCCGCAACTGCTGTTTCTGGGACTATTGTTGGCCTTGCCGGGGGCGGTGGCGGTCGCCCTGCCGCGCGTGCGGGACGAATGGGTGCGCGCCCAACTCGAAGGCTTGGTGTTTCCGCTCGCTTATTATCTGCTGTTGGTGGGGGCGTTGCTGCTGACGGTCTATTTGATGCGCGAGCGGCGGATTGCATTGGCCTACAAAATGCTCGCCAGCGGCTTGACGCTGGTTTTCCTGGTCTCCAATCAAGTGCTGCCACTGGTGGCCGGCGTCCGGCAACAACCGGTAAAGGAGGCGGGTCTGTTGGCGCGTCACTCGCGGGCGCCCGCAGTGATGTGGGGCATCAACGCGCCGAGCTTCAGCGTTTACAGCGGGCGGATCGTCGAGCGTCGCGAGCCGCGCCCCGGTGATGTGGTGCTGACCCAAAGCGCGCGTTTGCCGGCGCTGGCCCCGCACGAACTGCTCTACCAGCGACACGGCATCGCGCTGGCGCGGATGTCGCCGACCGCTGGCGACGGCCAAGCTTCATCGTGTGCGCCGGATACGGCCTGTTCCCAAACCACCGGGCCAGCGCCGTGATTCCTGGCCGGCGCCAGTACGCTCGCCGCCGGAAGCCCTGGTATTGGGATTTACCGCTGGCGGCGCTGGCCGGCATGGTGGCGATCGTCGTATTGCAAGCGAACGAGCCGCTGTTTTTGGGATTCAATCGGTTGAGCGCGTATACCGGCGACGGCTTCTGGGCCAACTTGACCGTTCTGGGCGATGCCTTGATTGCATTGACGCTATTTTTGCCGTTGGTGCGGCGTTGGCCGGAACTGGTTTGGGCGGGAGTGCTGGCGGGAGTGCTGGCTTTTCTGTTCGTACACGGTTTCAAACATTCGCTGGGTGTGCCGCGTCCGGCGTCGGTGTTGCCCAGAGAACAGTTTCACGTCATCGGTCGGGTTTTGTTGACCCTTTCGTTTCCTTCGGGACATGCCGCCACGGTAGTCATGTTGGCCGGTGTTATCACTTTACATTTGCCTGATGATCGGCGACGGCGCTGGTCCTGGCTGCTGCTGGGATTGGCCGGTTTTGTGGGTCTGTCGCGCGTCGTCGTCGGGGCGCACTGGCCGCTGGATGTGCTGGCCGGTACGGTGGGCGGTTGGCTGGCGGCGGTGCTGGGTACCGTTTGGGCGCAGCGTTGGGCCTGGGGCGTCACGCCGACCGGGCGGCGTTGGTTGACCCTACTGCTGGCCGGTTGCGCCCTGAGCGCGCTGCTGTTTTACCGGACGGGTTATCCGCAAGCCGATCTTTTGCAGCGAATTTTGGCGTTGTTAGCCTTGCTGGGGGCCGCCTATCAACTGGGGGTGGAGCGCCAGGAAGCAGCCCGATTCAGAGCCGAAACGGATCGCTGTTGAATGGCCGCCAACGCCCGGTTGTGGTTCGGTCTGGCCGTCTTGGTGCTGGTGATAGCCGGCGTCCAGTGGCTGATCGGCTGGAACCAACTCCTGATGCTCTGGCGCTCCATTTCGCCCGCCGCCCTGGCGTTGGCGGCGCTGTCGACCCTGGGCAGCTATGCGGTGCGGGCGCTGCGGCTATACGATTATTTTCTGCCCGCCACGCACGGCGGGTTTGTGGCCTGCCTCAAGCTGACCCTGTTGCACAACCTGCTCAATAATCTGCTGCCGATGCGAACCGGAGAGGTATCGTTTCCGGTGCTGATGACCCGCTATTTCGCCACGCCGCTGGCTTCGTCGCTGGCCGCGTTGTTGTGGTTTCGGCTGATGGATGTGCACGCTTTGGCGGCGGTGGCGCTGCTCGCCGTCGCTGGCCGCTGGTGGGGTGTGGGGTGGGCGGGTTTGCTGACGGCGGTTTGGTTGGGCCTGCCGTGGTGGTCGTTCCGGCTACAAGCGGCGCCGGCGTTGGCCCGGCTGGGCCAACGTTTGCCGGAGCGGTGGCGAGATCGGCTGGCGAGAGCGCGAGAAGGGCTGCCGCAAACCCCGACCGCATTCTGGCGGGCTTGGTTGTGGACGCAGCTCAACTGGCTGGTGAAGTTGGCGGTGTTCGCTTGGATTTTGCGGCTGTTTGCGCCGATGCCGGGGGCGGCGGCGGTGATGGGCGCCATCGGCGGCGATCTGACCAGCGTGTTGCCGGTGCACGGCGTCGCGGGCGCGGGGACTTATGAAGCCGGGGTCGTTGCGGCCCTGACCCCGTTCGGCATACCGGCGGCGGCGGCGCTGGCGGCGGCGGTCAACCTGCATCTGTTCATGCTCGGTTTGTCGTTGCTGGGCGGCGCGCTGGGGTTTTTGCTGAGGCACGATCGGCCCGCCTCCGGACCGCTGCGCCGCAATGGATGAACGCTTGCTGCTGTGGATCAACCAGGGTTGGGGTCAGCCGCTGCTGGACGGGTTGTTCTGGTGGGTGTCGCAGCGGTTGTGGTTTGCTTTACCCCTGGCGCTGATCCTGCTGTACGATAGTGTTCGCCGCCGCGGTCGCGGTGGCCTGCGGGGGTTCCTGGTGCTGGTGGCGACTGTTGCCGCCGGTGATGTGCTCGGCGATCTGCTCAAGGAATGGTTCGCCGAACCGCGTCCGTGTCAGGCCATCTTCGAACAGTTGCGCGCCCTTGGCGGCGCGGTGGCCGACCGGTGTGGTACCGCCCTGAATGGAATGCCGTCCAATCACGCCATCAACTTTTTTGCCGCCGCGAGCTTCGTCGCGATAGCGGCACCGCGGTGCGGCTGGCGGGTTGGCCTGTTCGCCGTCGCGCTGCTGGTGGGCTTGTCGCGTATCTATTTGGGCAAGCATTACCCCAGTCAGGTTCTGGCCGGCGCGGCGATCGGCGTAGCGGTCGGCGGCTTGGGGGCGTGGTTGGTCGTCCGTTATCCGACGGTTTTCGGCCCACCGCCCGGAGATCGAACCCGCCCACCGTTCCGTTCTTCCGCCGCCAACCGAGAGCTCGATGAATGAGTCAAGACGCCCCTGATGCCGTCCCGCCGCACCGGCTGTCGCTGGTGGTGCCGCTCTACAACGAGCGAGACAACGTTGATCCTTTGCTGGCGGGGGTTCACGAGGTGTTGGCGAATTATCCCTGTCCGTGGGAGTTGATCGCGGTGGACGATGGCAGCAGCGATGGCACGGCGGAACGTTTGGCGGCGGAAGCGAGCCGTTTCGGCGCTCACGTTCGCGTCCTCACCTTGCAGCGCAACTTCGGTCAGACCGCCGCGATGCAGGCCGGCATCGACGCCGCGCGCGGTGACGTGATCGCCACGCTGGACGGCGATTTGCAGAACGATCCGGCCGATATTCCCCGTTTGGTCGGACGGTTGCTCAATGAAAATCTCGATCTGGTGGTCGGCTGGCGGCGGCATCGCCGGGATAACGTGTGGCTGCGCACCATCCCGTCGCGGATCGCCAACCGCTTGATCGGCAACATCACCGGGGTCCGCTTGCACGACTACGGGTGCAGCCTCAAGGTCTATCGCGCCGCCGTGATCAAGCAGGTGCGGCTGTACGGTGAGATGCACCGCTTCATTCCGGCCTGGATGTCGGTGCAGACCGCGCCCAGCCGCATCCGGGAGGAAGTGGTCAACCACCGCGCCCGCCAATACGGGGAATCGAAGTACGGGATCGGCCGCACCTTTCGGGTGGTGGTGGATTTACTCTCCGTCTACTTTTTTCTGCGTTTTCTGACCCGGCCCGGCCATTTTTTCGGCCGGATCGGTTTGGCCAGCGGGGGGGCGGGCTTGCTGGTGCTGGCCTATCTGTTCGTGCAGAAATTGTGGTTCGCCGCCAATATCGGTACTCGACCGCTGTTGCTGGTCGGTGTCTTGCTGGTGCTGATGGCCGTGCAGTTTCTCACCACCGGAGTGCTGAGCGAACTTATCACCCGCACCTATTTTGCCTCCAGCGCCAATTCGTCCTACGCCATTCGGCCGGATGGCTCTACGGAGCTGACCGCCGAGGCCGGTTGGCGGATGCCGCATGGTTGAGCCCTCATACGCTGGTGCGGTCGACGTGGCGCCAATCGCCTCGCGCGATATCGCCCTGTTGGCGGGATTGATTGTGGCGTTGCCAATCTTGCGCTTTTATATCGCCGAAGCCGGCGGTTTCGATCTGCATTTCGACGAAGCGCAATACTGGGAATGGTCGCAACAGCTCGACTGGAGCTACTACTCCAAGGGACCGCTGGTCGCCTGGTTGATGGCGGCGAGTACGGCCCTGTTCGGTCACGGTGAATGGCAAGTGCGGCTGTTCGCTTGGTTGGCTTACGATCTGTTCCTGCTGTTGCTGTTCGGGTTCGCGCGCCAGCTCTGGCAAAGCCGGCGGGCCGGCTGGTGGGCGGTGGCTCTCGGCCTGACCACGCCGCTCTATTTCCCGCTCGGTCAGGTCATGACCACCGACGTGTTCCTGTTTGTCTGCTGGACTTGGGGTCTGTGGGCGGCTTGGCGGGCGTTGTACCGGCGTCAGGACTCGGCGTGGTACGAGCTGGGGGCGGCGGTCGGTATCGGCGGTTTGGCCAAGTTCAGCATCGGCTTGTTGCCTTTTTTTCTGGGGGTGGGCTTGGTGCTGACGCCGGCGGGCCGGCACATGCTAGGCCGCCGGCCACCTTGGGGTGGCGTGTCGCTGGCGCTGCTGGTTCTCAGCCCGGTCTTGCTGTGGAATGCCGCACACGGTTGGCCGATGTTTCACCACGAGCAAAGCCATGTCCTCAATGTGGCCGAGGAGGGTGGCTGGGAAGAAAATGCGAGCGATCTGCTGGAGTTTCTCGGCGGGCAGTGGTTGGCGCTTTCACCGCTGGTCGCCGTGGCGCTGTTTCGCGCGTTGGTCCGTCCGCCGCGTCCGGCCGAGCGGCGCTTGCTCTGGGGTTTGTCGCTGGCGGTACTCGTTTTCTTTCTCGCCAAGGCCACGGTCAGCAAGGTGCAACTGAATTGGCCCGCGCCGGCCTACATTGGTCTGTTGGTGCTGTTCGCCGGTCGGATCGATGGGTTGACCGACCGCTGGCGAGGGTTGGCGGCGGCGGGCATGGCGAGCTCGGTGTTGCTGCTGGTGGTCGCTTTTTTCCCGATGTGCTTTGGGCTGGCGTCGACCAAGGCGCCTTTCAAGGATTTGCGCGGTTGGCGGGAGTCCGTTGCGACGGTGGCGCAACAGGCGCGGCCGGTACAGTTTCTGATGGTTCCCAGCTACCATTTGGCGGGAGGCGTCGCGTTTTACTGGCCGGAGCGGCTGTCGGTTTATCCGGTCGCGGAGAACCGTCGTTTCAGCCAGCACGACTTTTGGCCCGGCATCGGGCGAGAGATGGGTCGCGACGGCGTGTACGTGACGACCAACGATCATCTGCCCCCGCGCTTGCTGCAAGCCTTCGCCGGCTGTCAGCCGTTGCCGCCGGTGCCGGCCGTCGCCCGAGACGGCGGCGTTCTGCGAACGCTTTATTCGTGGCGTTGCGAAAGTTATCGGCCGATCGACTGGCCCACGCCGGTCCATTACTAACACTGTTTTTCAGGAAACCCCGATCATGCCAGAGCCAACCCACTGCATTTTCTGCAAAATCGCGCGCGGAACAATCCCGGCGATCAAGGTTCACGAGGACGGCGCGACCTTGACGTTCATGGATATCCAACCCGCCAGCCCCGGCCATGCGCTGGTGATCCCCAGGACCCACGCCGCCAATCTGTTCGAAATCGCTGAAGACGAGTTATCCGTGGTTGCCCGGACCGTGCAGCGCATCGCCCGCGCGATGCGCAAGGCGTTGGCCCCGGACGGTATCCGTATCGTTCAGACCAACGGCGCCGCCGCCGGGCAGAGCGTGTTTCACTACCACGTTCATCTGATACCGATGCAGGACGGCCAGCGGATCGGCGCGCACGGCCGCGCCCCGGCCGATCCCGAGCAGCTTGAGACGCTGGCGATGAAGGTTCGGGAGGCTTTGGAGGACTGAGGCGTGAAACTGCATATCCTTTCAGATCTGCACTTGAACGTGGCCGGTCTGGAAGCGCCGAAAACCGATGCGGACGCCATCGTGCTGGCGGGGGACATCGCCCGCCCGAACGAAGCGATGGCCTGGGCGACGAGTTTTGAGCGACCCGTGGTTTATGTTCCCGGCAACCACGAATTTTATGGCGGCGCTCTGGACGCCACGTTGCGGGAACTCAAACGGCTCGGTGCGAACACCCGTGTCAAGGTGCTGGATTGCGACGAAATCGTGCTCGGTGACGTGCGTTTTCTGGGCGCGACCCTCTGGACCGATTTTCTGCTGTTTGGCGAGGGCGAACCCCGTGATTGGGCAATGGCGCAAGCACGGCTTTGGGTGCGTGATTTCAGCCGGATCCACCTGGATGAAAAGTTGGAGCAGCTTTTTTCACCCGCTGCCGCGATGGGGTTGTTCGCGCGTCATGCCGCTTGGTTGCAGGGCAAGTTGGACCAACCGTTTCCGGGTCCGACCGTCGTCGTGACCCATCACGCGCCATCGCCCCAAAGCCTGCATCCGCGCTTTGCGAATGCGGCGTTGAGCGCCTGCTTCGTATCCGATGTGGAATATTTGATGGGCAAAGACCGCGTGGCCTTATGGGTTCACGGCCATACCCACGACAGCTTCGATTACACCGTGAACGGCACCCGCGTGGTCTGCAACCCGCGCGGTTACGCCAAGCATGGCGTCAACGAGAATGCGGCGTTCGACCCCGAACTGGTTGTTGAGGTCGGTCGGGGCGGGCCGTCTCGACGCGGAGGCCGAAAGCCGGTCTCCGCCGAATCAAGAAGCTAGCGAATCAAGGCCGAACCCGGCGCAACCGGTCGCCGCGCTGGCGGTACAGGACGATTTCCACCCGGCGGTTGAGCTGTTGGCCTTCGGCGGTGTTATTGCTGGCCACGGGTTCCCGTTCGCCGCGACCTTCGGGGTGCAGCCGGGAACCTTCCACGCCCTCGGCTTTCAAAATGCTGGTCACACTTTCCGCGCGCCGCGCCGACAAGTCGAGATTGTGGCTGTCCGAGCCCGTGCTGTCGGTATAGCCCGCCACGTTGGCGTGCAGTCGAGGGCGACGGGACATGATGCGGGCAACTTGGCGTAACGTGGGGGCAAAGTCGCGGCTGATGTCGGCGCTGTCGCGCTCGAATAAGACCTCGCTGGGCAAGCGCAACCGCAAGTTGCCGTTGGACATCCTTTCCACCCGCATCCCGCGGCGCCGGTATTCGGGTGTGATGATTTGGTCGATTTCGCCTTGGGCGCTGCCCAGGCCCTCATCTTCTTCACCCGATTTGTTGTTGAAGCCCGCGCTGGGCGCGGCCGCGCCGGCATCGGGCGCGAAAAACCCAGGGATGAAAACTAACAAGGCCAGCAGGCCAAGGCTGGCGATACGCGATACCATCATGATGCTGGACTCCCTAATCATCGTTATCGAGAGAGAATTTGCTCGCACAATTCTCCATTTTACCCGCTTGCGGCCAGTGAGGTGATTGGCTCGGCCACTCTTTGGTATATAGAGACAAAAGATGGCGATGACAAGCGCTAATGCGCGGATGAAATGGTCTATGCTTTTACCGGTATCGTCAGCGGGGTTCGGGCCGACTGCGCCGAGGCTGATTCGGCCTCGATTTGTGACACGCTCCCTGAAATTCTTTCGGTTCGTGCATAATACCCGGATTCGAGATCAAGGTCCGCTCGGCTCCCTCAAGAACGGCCGGCGGCCTAAAAGACCTGGGTCCTTAGCTGGCGGGCTGACTCACAAGATTGTCACTTTTTAGTCGCGCCGTTATCCCCGTGTTCCGCGGTCGACGCCGAGCGGTGGCGCTAGCCGCGACCGCAGGCCATGACCGCCGCAATTCCACCAGATTGATTCCGGCCGTTGCGGGCCGTGCTGCATCGGGTACGAGGCTGGCGCGGGCTGTTCGAGACCGAGCCGGCGGCCAAAGCCTGGAACCGGCTTTAAGGCTTCTTGCTGAGGATGTCCGCCACGTTGTTCAAAAATAGACTGAGAAATGGCAGTTTAGTGACGGTTTTGTGATAATGCTGCTAAACCGCCTCGGGTAAGGTCTGCGCGCGTTAATCACCGAGTTTGAGAAAATCCTAAAAATTATGACTATCAATTTCAAATCCCTTGCCAAGGTAGGCGTTTATGTGGACGCTGCCAACATTTCGCGCAACGGAGGGCAGCGTATGCAATACGATGTGCTGCGCGAGTTCGCCTGTCGCGATCAGGCCGAGCCGCTGCGTCTGAACGTGTATTTGTCCTATGACGAGGAGCGCGCCGAAACCAATATGGTCTATCGCGACAAGGCGCGCTCCTATCAGTCCGCTTTGCGCGAGCTGGGCTATAAGGTCATCGAGAAGCGGGTCAAATGGTTTCAGGATGAAGCGGGCAACCGTTACGGTAAGGCCAACGCCGATCTCGACATGGCCGTGGACGTGTTGTTGCAATCCGAAAACCTGGACCGGGTTTTGTTGGCCACCGGCGACGGCGATTTCGTGCAGGTGGTACGCGCCTTGCAAAACAAAGGCTGTCGAGTGGAAACCCTGGCCTTCGACAACGTGTCTGAAGAATTGCGCCGCGAATCGGACATCTTCGTGTCGGGCTATCTAGTGCCGGGATTGCTGCCGACCCGTGGCGATGATTATTTCGCGCCGGTCTGGGGTTCCATGGGGTCGCGAGTGCGCGGTTATTGTTACCATCACGACGACAACAAGAGTTTTGGCTTCATGCGGTTTCTGGTGAAGTTATCGCCTTTTCTGTGGAAAACGGATTCCAGGGATTCGGAATCGCCCTATCGAACGGCGTTTTTTCACGACTCCAGCCTGCCCGACGGTTTCAACGTCATGAAACTGCCGTCCCGCAACCATATTTTTGAGTTCACACTGGCCGAACCGAACGGCAAGCAGCCCGTCGCCACCGATATCATCCTCGTGCATCCCATCGTCTTGCCCTGAGGGGGATCGGCCGGCGCGACGTGTCGAGATACGTTCCTGTCGAGAAGCACCATGCGCAATCTCCGAACTTTGAAATTTTTGGCCCCCCTGACGCTAGCCCTGACGGTCAGCCTGTCCTGGACCTTTGCCGCCCACGAGACCGTACTAGATCTCGTATGCCGTCTTCTGCTTGAAAAAAAAAGATGTTAGAG
>DPWB01000225.1 GCA_003527885.1 Candidatus Competibacteraceae bacterium | reverse complement strand
TTTAATGATGAGGCGACCACCGAGGTCTACACGGCCGCAAGTGATCCTTCGGATTCGGGACGGCGCGCTTCGGGCGCTGTCCCACAATAGTTTTCTCGCTTGGTTTCCTGCGCGCTAACGGGGTTGAACCCTCGGGTTGACCCCGCCTCGCCCCACCCCAAAAGCCCGCACCGTTCAGGCTGCCCGAGAATACCGCGTCTGCTATCATAGGCGTCGGCTCCTCTCAAACCTGTCCAACGCGCCGCGCCCACCGTCCATGTCCATCCCCCGAATTGTCGTCGGTCTGTCCGGCGGCGTGGATTCTTCGGTCGCCGCGCTGCTGTTGGTCGAACAGGGCTTCGAGGTGCATGGGGTGTTCATGAAGAATTGGGAAGACAGCTACGAAACCGGTTATTGCAGCGCGGCCGAAGACCTGGAAGACGCCCGCTCGGTCTGCGAAACCCTCGGGATCCCTTTGCACCAAGTCAATTTTACGGCGGACTATCAGGAGCGGGTGTTCAGTTATTTTCTGGCCGAATATCGCAGCGGTCGAACCCCGAACCCCGACACGCTGTGCAACACGGAGATCAAATTTAAGGCGTTCCTCGACCATGCCCGGCGTTTGGGCGCCGACCGGATCGCCACCGGCCATTACGCGCGCAACCCGTTTCGGGACGGCCGATGCCATCTGCTCAAAGGTTGTGACGCCGGCAAGGACCAGAGCTACTTTTTATACGGTCTCGATCAAACGCAATTGGCCAGCACGTCGTTTCCCGTCGGCGAGTTGTCCAAACAGGAGGTGAGGGCGCGCGCGGCCGCGGCCGGTTTCGTCACTCACGCCAAAAAAGACAGCACCGGTATTTGCTTCATCGGCGAGCGTCCGTTTCGGGATTTTCTGAGCCGTTATCTGCCCGCGCAGCCGGGACCGATCCGCTCGACCGACGGCGAGCTGCTCGGCGAACACGGCGGTCTGGCGTTTCACACCATCGGCCAGCGGCAAGGGCTCGGTATCGGCGGCCGGCGCAACGGCAGCGGCGAGCCGTGGTATGTCGCCGGTAAGGATATGGCGCAAAACGCCTTGCTCGTCGTGCAAGGCCGCGACCATCCCGCACTGTTCCACCGCCGACTGCGCGCCTCCCAACCGCACTGGATCGCCGGCGTTGCCCCGGAACCACCGCTACCGTGCCAAGCCAAGATCCGTTATCGCCAAGCCGACCAACCTTGTTGCCTGGAAGCCGTCGACGCAAGCGGGTTACGGGTTCGTTTCGAGCGACCGCAGCGGGCCATCACCCCCGGCCAAGCAGTGGTTTTTTATCGGGGGGATGAATGCCTGGGCGGCGGTATCGTCGATAGCGCCTACGATTAACCCAAAACCCGCTTGGCCCGCCAATCCATGCCTCAAACCGATAACGACCGCGCCATCGCCCTCGCCGGCGTGCTGCAAGCCGCCGGGCTGGTCCGCGATATCGCCCGGCGCGGCCAAGCCAATCCCGAGGATGTCGGGGCGTGCCTGGAGAGTCTGCTCAAGATCGACGCCGCCAGCAGCAGCGACGTCTACGGCGGATTGCAGCGGCTACGTTCCGGTCTGCGCCTGCTGGAACAACAGCTCGGCAATCCCCGGGACATGGAGCTGACCCGCTATGCCGTCGCCTTGTTGGGCCTGGAGCGCAAGCTGGCGCGGCGCGCCGACCTCCTGAAGGCCATCGGCGCCGGCCTGGAGGAAGCCATGCAGAACCTGGCCCATTTCCCGCTCAACCACAGCAATACCGTGGCCCGCTTCGCCGATCTCTACCTGAAGAATATCAGTACCTTGTCGCCTCGGATCATGGTCAATGGCGACCCGGTGCACCTCAATAATTCCGAAAACGCCAACCGGATCCGCGCGCTGCTGTTGGCGGGCATCCGCGCGGCCACCTTGTGGCGGCAAAGCGGCGGCGGCCGGCTGACTTTGTTGCTGCGGCGCAATCCGCTGTTGCGGGAAACCCGTATGCTGCTGGCTCGCCTGGATTGAAGGTCGCGCTTTAATTCTTGCGGTACGCATCCACGATGTTGGGCAGTTGGGCGATCTTGTCGAGCACCCGGCTCAATTGCACCACATCGGTGATTTCCAGGGTCAGCCCCATGCGGGCCATGGTGGTTCCCTTATCGGTCAGGGTATTCGCCCCCAGCACGTTGACTTGATCGTTGGCCAGGATCGAGGCGATGTCGCGCAACAGCCCCGCACGGTCGTGGGCGACGATCATGATATCCACCGGATAGGTGGCCGGCGTCTCTCCCCAAGCCACTTCGATCACGCGCTCGTGATGCTGGGCTGCCAACCCGAGAAAATTGGTGCAATCCTGACGGTGGATGGTCACCCCCCGCCCCTGGGTGGTGTAGCCGGCAATGGGTTCGAACGGCGCCGGCTGGCAGCATTGCGCCATCTGGGTCAACAGATGGCCGACTCCGCGAATCCGCACGCTGTCCTGGCTGGCGGCGTGGGGC
Source organism: Candidatus Competibacteraceae bacterium (assembly GCA_003527885.1). Taxonomy (GTDB): domain Bacteria; phylum Pseudomonadota; class Gammaproteobacteria; order Competibacterales; family Competibacteraceae; genus Competibacter_A. Next base: position 960 of record DPWB01000225.1, on the reverse strand, counting down.
TTGGCCTTGCGGGTGAAAATCAGGTCTCCCTTGGGCGCGGCGGGCGCCGGCAACAAGTCCTGAGTCCTGGCGACCACCTGCGCGGTGCTGACGGCACCGTGTCCGATGGCCGCAAACAACTCCTCCGGTTTGGAAAAACCGAGCCGGTCGGCTAATTTTTCCAGCTTGAGCTGCTTGATCCCCAGCCGCTGAAACTCATGTTCCAACGCGATGCGCCCGGTGGCGACCGTCTTGTCCTGATCCTGCTGGAACAGCCATTGACGGATTTTAGCCTTGGCCCGATTGGTTTTGACGTAACCTAAATGGGGGCTGAGCCAATCGCGGCTGGGACCGCCGGTTTTGGCCGTCAAGACCTCCACCTGCTCGCCGTTCTTGAGTTCGTAGCTCAGCGGCACGATCCGGCCGTTGACCTTGGCGCCCCGGCAGCGGTGGCCGATTTCGGTATGGATGTGATAGGCGAAATCGAGCGGGGTGGCGCCCTGCGGCAATTCGATGATGGCGCCCTTGGGGGTGATGGCATAAACCCGGTCTTGAAACGCCTCGGCTTTGAAGCGTTCCAGCAGATCGCCCTCGTCGGCATCCTCATCCCGATACTCCAGGATCTGGCGCAACCAGGCAATCCGCCGTTCGGCAGTCGCATCGGACTGCCCGGGACCCTCTTTGTAACGCCAATGGGCGGCGATACCCAGCTCGGCGTTCCGGTGCATCTCATCCGTTCGGATTTGCACCTCCACCGGGCGACCTTCAGGCCCGGCGACCGCCGTGTGCAGCGACTGATAGCCGTTGGGCTTGGGTTGGGCGATGTAATCGTCGAATTCCTGGTGGATGTGGTTCCAATGGGCGTGCACCACACCGAGTGCGGCGTAGCAGTCGTTGACCGTCTCCACCATCACCCGCACCGCCCGCACATCGAAGATCTGTTCGAAGGACAAGTTCTTGCGCTGCATCTTCCGCCAGATG
>DPWB01000352.1 GCA_003527885.1 Candidatus Competibacteraceae bacterium | reverse complement strand
TTAATATGTTCATTGATATTTGTGAATGACTATAAAGAAACGGCACATCGGCCATTGCCGCGGTTTGAGTTTCGGATTTCAAAACGAGGCGAGCACCGGCTTCAGGCCGGCTGTGGATCTCGCAGTGCGCTCGGATCAGCGAAAAAGGGTAAGCGTCCGATCTGATTAGCTGGATACTGTGTTTCAGCCTGTCAAGATGGTCAAACCGGGCGCTTACTTTCGTTCGGCGAATTTTCTTGCAGGTAATGGATGTCTTTGATGGTCGCCTCGCGCTGATTGGGCTAGATGCGGCTCAAGCGGCTTGCGAGGTTTTCACCAGTTGGGGCGGCGTGCGAAACGCGATCGCTAAGCGGTTCCACGCGTTGATGGCGGCGACCGCAAAGCTCAGATCGACCAGTTCCTTGTCGGAGAAGTGCTCGTGCACCTCGTCGTAAGTCGCATCCGGGACGTGGTCTTCCGCGATCAGAGTCAGCGCCTCGGTCCAAGTCAGGGCAGCGCGCTCGCGAGCGGTGTAGAGCGCCGTTTCGCGCCAAGCGTTCAGGAGGTGCAGGCGCTCGTGGCTTTCCCCGTCCTTCATCGCATCGGCGGTGTGCATGGCGATGCAAAAGGCGCAGCCGTTGATTTGCGACGCTCGGACTTTGACCAGTTCGAGCAGGGGCTTCTCGATCCCGCTGGCGTTGACGTAGGCCTGTAAGCCGAGCAGCGCCTTATAGGCGTCGGGGGCGATCTGATTGGCGTTGAGACGTGCTTGCATGATGGATTCTCCATTGAGGTGACGAGATTGCGGCGGTTGTGTCGGTTCATTCGTAATACGTTGTCAGGGTTTCACCCTCATCCGCGATGAAGACCGCAAGGGCGCGGGCGGGTTCGGTGGCGCTCGTGATCGGCCTGCAACGTGGTGGCGTGCATCTCCTCGCCCGCCTGCCGCGCGACCCCGATGATGTGGCTCTCGCCGCCCTGTTGACCCGCCGCCGAACCGGCGCGGGCGGAGATTTGCGCGATGTTGGGGATCGTTGTACCGCAACCTATGGTCTCAATGGAGGCGGGGCCGTGCTCGTGTGCCCCGGTGGCTTTGTCGCCCGGCGGAGCCGGAACGCGGTGGCCGATCCCAAACAGGCTTTTGCGGAGGCGCGGGTCCGCCTGCACTCTCGGCTTTAGGGATGCCGCCGGCGATATCGTCGGGGCGAGCAGGAATTCGACCGGATTTTCGACCGGATACGGCAATGCGATCTGCCGGATCGATCCGATGCACCGCCAGCCGGAAGAAATCGACCCCTGGAACGGCGGGCGCGGCATTTACTTCGAAGACCCCGCCGCAACTATCTGGAAATCCTCGCGCGCCGCAACAGCGGTTGGAGACGCGGCTTTTTGAGGCACCAGCAGAGGAGGATCCGCGGGATGTCCGCCTATGTCATATCCGAAGTCGAGATTCTCGACGAGGCCCTCGCCAGCCGTTACCGAACCCTTGCCGCCGCCGCGATTGCCGAGTACGGCGGCCGTTATCTGGCGCGCGGGGCCGAAGCCGAGGTTATCGAAGGGCCGCCCACGTCCCGGCGCTTGGTCATCGTCGAATTCCCCTCCATGGCCGAAGCCCGCGCCTGGTATGCGTCACCGGCCTACGCCGAAGCGCTCGAACTGCGCGCTGCGGCGCTGGAGCGGCGGCTGATGTTGGCCGAAGGGATAGCGGCTCTCGCCTGAACCCACTGCGGCGAGCGACATCGCGCTGATGCCTACGCGATGGAGAATGTCGTGGCCGGAACCGGTGGCCGGCATGGCTTTTGTCCGGCGCGCGCCTGGCGTGCTCACCGTTCGGCGGGAAGCGCCACGCACCTCTTGATTCAGTTTGCGTCAGCTTGAGCGTGGGCACGTTTTCGAGCCGTCGGCCAAAGGCAACACCTCGGTCGCCATGGCGTGGACGAAAGCTTCCGGTTCCTCGAACGGTGGGTTGTGGGCCGATCGTTCGAACCACACCAGCCGCTTGCAAGGCGCGGTGAGGGTCTCGAAATAGCGCTCCGCCAAAACGGCAGGGGTTTGCCAGTCATAACGGCCCAAAAAGAACAGCACGGGCACGGCAAACGACCGGTAGCGGGTGAGGTCGACCTTGCTGTATTGCGGCCGCAGGTTTTCCAGGGAGAACCGGTTGCCTCGGCCGAATTTCCACAGGTCCACCAGATTGACTTCATCCGTGCTCAACGCGGCGCGAATCAACGTTCCCGTGGAGAGATTCCGGTGAAACACGCCGCCGAACGCTTCCACCCATCGGCCTTTGCGCAGCTCTTCATCGACCGAGCGCGGCCCCGGTCGCATGGCGTCGAGGTCGGCGCTGGCGCGCGAGTGGCGGCGGCGAACGGCTTCGGAGAGCGCCCAGTCATAAGAGAGTCGCTCGCCCTCGGCGAAATCTGCGATCTGGCCGATCCCGATATAGGCGGCGACCTTTTCGGGGTGTCGGTAGGCGTAAATCGTGCCGAGCACGGTGCCCCAGGAGTGCGCCAACAGGATCACCCGATCCTTGCCGAAACGCTGCCTGACCCGGTCGACTACCTCATCGAGGTCGCGCTCGAACTGTTCGATGGTCATGGAATCGCGGGGAAGGGCGGAATGATAGGAGCGTCCCGCGCCGCGCTGCTCCCAGTACACCATCAGGAAATGCCGTTCCAGATCGGCGTCGTAATGCCGGAACAAGCCGGATTCGCTGGTTCCCGGCCCGCCGTGTAACAGGATCACGGCGGGCTGGCGCACATCCAGCCCGCGGATCCACAAGCTTTGCGGGCTGTTCCCGACCATCCAGGTTTCCATGGCGGCGATGCTGTCCGGCACGGGTCGCCCGGCGGCGTCCGTAAACGGGCGGGTGTGGGTACAACCGGTCGCGCCCGCCAGCAGGAAAACGATGACTGAAACGATCAGCGCGCCCAGCATCGAGCGCGCGGTCATGATGGAACCGTCCCCGGAAAAAGCCGGGATACGGGGTTCGCCGCACGAGGGTAAGCGATACGGCGTATCGGCGAACACGCCGCTCCGGCTGCTTGAGACGCCCTCGCCCTTTTTGAATCCACCGCGCCAGGATGCCGATGCCGTGCGTTTCATGTGGTCCTCCACCCGGAGCGGCGAGCCCTGAAAACGGTTACCCCAGCCCTGACCGGCCATGCTCTACCGCTCTTTCGAGCAAGACCCGAAAAGAACGTGGAACTCCGGCACAATCTTGAGTGCCAAACTCGGTTATTGAGATCCGAAAGGACTTCGCCCATGTCGAAGAGCCGGCAAGCGTCGCTACCGGCTTAGTACTACAGTCGTAGATAGAT
>DPWB01000003.1 GCA_003527885.1 Candidatus Competibacteraceae bacterium | reverse complement strand
CCCCGCAGCAAGCTGCGGGGTATTGGGTTACCAAAGAACGCAGCAAGCTGCGGGGAATGGACCCGTAGAGATTCAAAAAGCGAGTAAAGTCCGCTCCTCATCCGGATTATTAGTTCATGTCTTCGGGCGATTGGCTGCCGCCATGTTCATGCTTGTTTTTCCTGAAATTTTTCGTAGCACTTAATTCGCATTGATGGGTAACTGTAGCGGCCTGCAAACAAAACGGCATGGGCCTGCAAACAGGCCCTGTTTCAGGACCAGATTATTTGCAAACAGAACGGTTCCTGGACTCACTATGGTGGACCCCATCGTCAAGACAAAAATCATCGAAGTTTAAGTTAACGTGAATTATTATTTAATTTTCATTATGTTATAATTATCGATACTTTTATGATGCTATCAATTATTTGATACTTTATCCCTTATTTTATACGGAGCAGATTGCTATGAAAATTCTTCCTATGACTGAGATTTTTTGTGATATCGATGATTTTTATCAGGAATACGGCTCCCACCCCCGCCCCCTCGATCGGGGGCGCGCCCGGCCCTCGCTACACTGTTTCCTCCGGTAAATTTTTCGGTGAGGGTGAGGGGTCACGGCGTAGGCGAAAGCGCCGACTGGATCCACTTATGGAGATCCGTATCCCCGTCAGGAACACGACCCCATTGCGCCACTACCGCAGGCATCCGCGCCGACCCCAGAAGCCGCCCGTGAAGCGGACGCACGATCCCCGCCGACCTCCGGGGTCCGTCGCCCGCTGGCTGGCGCTGCGCCAGCAGGCCCTCTGAGCCGCAACCTGCGTATTCCAGTCCATTCGGCCGCCCATTCCAGCGAAGATTCGGCCACTAATTCCAGTCGGATTCGGCCACCCCTTCCAGTGGGGATTCGGCCGCCGGTTCCGGGCGATTCGGCCGGACCGACGGCGCGCGGCGACGTGGGAGGAGAATTGTTACTGGCTGACGGGAGTGGCCGTCAAGGGAGTACGAGTTTTCCGGAGGGAGTCTCCTTTCAAGTGCAGGCGATAGGCGTTATGGACGAGCCGGTCAAGGATGGCGTCAGCCAGCGTGGGATCGCCTAGGTAGGCATGCCAGTGGTCCACGGGGAGTTGGCTGGTCACCAGGGTGGAGCGCCGGGCGTGGCGGTCGTCGAGGAGCTGGGGGTGTAAGCCCAAACCCCAGATTTTTCCGGCGCGGCAAACTTTCCCATTTATGATGATTGGGACAGCTAAATTTGTGCCCATTCAGGTCTGAGTTGATCGTGATTGACGTTAAAAACTTTCCCTTTTTGGGTCATTATCGGGAAAGTTTTGGCGAGATTTTCTGGGGGTTGGGCTTACACCCCCTGCATTGCGTATCTCCGCATTATCGTGCGGTTTATCCGTGCAGAGACTACCTTATTTACCTGTCCGAAATTTGGGGACCATTATAGGGTCTCCGCTCAAGCGGAACCCTTGAAAGGATGCGTGCTAAAGACGTGTCCGCCTAAAAGCGGAGGTTTATCACCTGCCGATTGGAAATGAAAAACAACTTCCCAAAGATCATTTCTATTGCGCTGCTTGTATTTCCGCAGAGCTTGCCCCAGGTCACGACCCAATTTCTGATGGTCTATCGCATCTATGGCCTCGACACTCGGATCTTTTAAACTGTATGGCCAAATGAACAGGGTACCCGGGCATTCATCCATATTCGCTCTTTTCTCTCCTTATTACCCGGTAGTACCAGCCGGTCATCCGCTCAGCCAGCAAGAACCGCGACAGGTTCGGCCTCACCGAACCGGTGGTTAATTTTCCAGCACAGCGTGCGGGGATGGGATACCTCCAACTCCGCCTCGCCCATTTGGTAGCGGTCGCCGATGCACACCGTGCGCTCGGTCATGCCGGCGCTGACGAGGTTTTCGCCCAGCGAGCCCGGCACAGCGTGCGATGCCGCCGCCGGAAACCGCGCGGCAAGCCGGGGGTAGTGGTCGGGTGGATACTGATGCACCGCTTTTTCTGGACCGCCGTGGTAACGGCGGTCGGCCTGGTGGTCGCCGACGAGGCCGAACCGCCGGACCACCACCCGCGCCACCGGCTCCTTGAACAGGCCGATGCGCTGCCCTTCGGGTTCCAGGATTCGGAGGGCGCCGATCAATAACGCATCAACCGTTGGCATGACGTGCTCCGCCTCAAGCAGGGACCTCTTGGCCCGACGCGCGTCCGGGTGATGGTTTTTCACCGATGGTGGCCGGCGCCGCGACTGGTCATGCGTTCCAACACCACGCCCCGTCACTCAGCCCGCCTTGGCCGCGCCGCATTCCTTCAATAACCCGCCGCCAAACCGCCCGGCTGGCGGGTGTCGGAAAAGCCGTACCACCCTTCCGGCGCGCGGAGAATGCTTTGAGTATCGCCCATCGCCTCCCGGATCACCACCTTGTGGCCCAGGCTCTCCAGCAGGCGCACGGTGTCCGGACTCAACCCTTCCTCGACCCGCAGCTCGTCGGGCGACCACTGATGGTGCACCCGTGGCGCCACCGTCGCTTCGGCCAAGTTCAGCCGATGGTCGATTACGTTCGACAGGACTTGCAGCACGGCGGTGATGATCCGGCTGCCGCCGGGGCTGCCGGCGACCAACACCAGCCGGCCGTCCTTGAACACCAGGGTCGGGGCCATTGAGCTGAGCGGGCGCTTGCCGGGGCCGACCGCGTTGGCGTCGCCGCCGATCAGGCCGTAGGCGTTCGGGACGCCGGGTTTGGCGGCGAAGTCGTCCATCTCGTTGTTGAGCAGGATGCCGGTGCCGGCGGCGACGATCCCGGAGCCGTAGGGAAAGTTCAGGGTATAGGTGACGGCGACGGCGTTGCCGTCCCGGTCCACTACGGAGTAGTGCGTCGTTTGCTCGCTTTCGAAGCGGTGCGGCTGGCCGGGTTTGATCTGGGCCGCCGGCTTGGCCCGGTTCGGATCGATCCGCGCCGCCAGTTCCCTGGCGTAAGCCTTCGAGGTCAGGCCGGCGACCGGCACCTTCGCGAAATCGGGATCGCCCAAGTATTCGCTGCGGTCGGCGTAGGCGAGTTTCGTGGCTTCGGCCAAGCGATGGATCGTAGCGGCGCCGTTGTGGCCCAGATCTCCCAGCGACCAAGTTTCGAGGACGTTGAGAATCTGGACGAGATGCACACCGCCGGAGCTGGGCGGCGGCATCGACGCAATCTCGTAGCCCCGATACGTGCCCCGCACCGGCGCGCGGATGACCGCCCGGTAGCCCCTCAGGTCGTCTGCGATGATCGCCCCTCGGTGTTCCTGCATGTCGGCGACCAGCTTTCGCGCGATCTCGCCCTCGTAGAAGGCCCGGGAACCCTCTTCGGCGATCAGCTTGAGCGAGGCGGCCAGATCCGGCTGGAGCAGGGTCTCGCCGGGCGAATAGGCGGAACCGTCGGGCTTGAAAAACGCTTTCGCGCTGGCGGGCCAGGGCGCCATCCGCTCGCGGGCTTCTCGGAGCGATCGCGCCAGCTCGGGACCGACCGGAAAGCCCTGCTCGGCCAGGCGGATCGCCGGTTCGAGCAGCGACCGCCACGGCAAGCGACCGTGGCGGGCGTGGGCCAGCGCCAGCCCGGCCACCGTGCCCGGTACGCCAGCCGCTTGGTGGCTGTGGCGGATGCGAGCTTCGTCCACCTCGCCGCGTTCGTTCAGATAAAAGTCCCGGCCGACGGCGGCGGGAGCCGTTTCCCGAAAGTCGATGGCCTCGGTCTGCTTCTTGCCGTCGTCGTAAACCAGCAGGAACCCGCCGCCGCCCAGGTTGCCCGCCTGAGGCAGCGTGACCGCCAGCGCGAAGCCGACCGCCACCGCCGCGTCGGCGGCGTGGCCGCCCCCTCGGAGAACGGCCAACCCGACCTGGCTAGCCAAAGCCTCTTGGGCGACCACCAGGCCGTGGCGGGCGTGGACCGGATGGATGCGGTCGCGGGTGTCGAAGAGCGCGGGTTCGGTTCCGCCCGCGACCGCCCCCAGCGAGAGCAGTAGAGCGGCGACGCCGCCGAGGAGCCGGGCCGGCGGGCGAACGGACGAGGGCCATCGGGGCATGGAAATCTCCGGCGGTAGGAAGACGGGCGAACGATCTCGGCGAGAGCGCAAGGGGGTTTATGGCAGTATAGTTTCGATCCCTTCTCGCGACGAACCGCCCGCACCCATGGCCCGACGATCCGCCCGGCGCACCGCCACCCCCATTCCCAAAACCCTGACCGGCATCCTCGCCTCCATCGCCCTGACCGTTCTCGCCGCTTTGGGCATCAAAACCGACGGGTTCCACGGGAAACCTGCCGCCCCGCCCACGGAACGCCCGACCGCCAGCACGAAAGCGGTGCCCCCGCCCGGCGACCTGCCGAACACCCCCGGCACGTTCGTGGCAGCCAAACAAACGCTCTACGATCAAGTGTATTTCGACCACCGCATCACGTTTGGTCCTGTAAATTTTCCTGTGATGGCGAGGGCTGGCAGCGCGGGGCTAGGGCATCAACCTCATCCAACCCATTGATCCTGCTAAGCGATGCTCGGTTCACCTGCATGCCCCATAGTGCCGATCACGGGAAAATTTACACGAGGAATTCACCCGGTAGGGGTCTCTCGGGTATCCGGAAACCGCGCTGGATCGCGAAAGCCCGGCTATGCTAGACGTTAAATCGCTTCGTCAACTACCCCGCCTAAAGGCAAGAGCTTGTCCCGGTACTACGCAACCTGGAGTTCCTGATGCGGTTCCGAGACTATAGGCGCGTTGACCCGCACCGGGCTGCGCGCGGGTTCATGTCCACCCGCCGCGCGTTCCGCACCGGCGCCCGTCCGAGCAAGAGAGGCGGAGTATTCCTGGAGCACCCAACCGATAGACCGCGCAGTCCGGTCTGTCCCGACCGAATCACTGTACCGAACGCGAGGAATTCCCCATGAGTCAGAAAATCGCCATTGTGACCGGCGGCAACCGGGGTCTCGGCAAAAATACCGTCCTGCATCTGGCCCGCCACGGCGTGGATGCGATCTTCACCTACCGCAGCCACCCGGCCGAAGCTGAGGCCGTGGTCAGCGAGGTCGCGCCACTCGGCGCCCGCGCCGTGGCGCTGTCCCTGGATGTCGCCGACGGCCAAGCGTTTGCCGGCTTTGCCGCACAGGTGCAGGCCTTGCTGCGCACGCAGTGGCAACGCGAACAATTCGACTTTCTGGTGAACAACGCGGGGATTGGCCTACACGCCGGCTTTGCGGACACCACCGAGGCGCAGTTTGATCAACTCCTGAACGTCCACTTCAAGGGGGTGTTCTTCCTGACCCAGGCCTTGTTGCCGCTGATCGCCGACGGCGGACGCATCGTCAACCTGTCCACCGGCCTGACGCGCTTCGCGCTGCCGGGCTATGCCGCCTATGCGTCGATGAAGGGCGCGATTGAAGTGCTGACGCACTATCTCGCCAAGGAACTCGGACCGCGCGGCATCGCAGTGAACGTCGTCGCGCCCGGCGCCATTGAGACCGATTTTGGCGGCGGGGTGGTGCGCGACAACGCCCAGATGAATGCCCAGATCGCCGCGCAGACCGCGCTCGGCCGCGTCGGGGTACCGGACGATATCGGCGGCGTCATCGCCGCGCTGCTGGCGGAGGACACCCGCTGGATCAATGCCCAGCGCATTGAGGCGTCGGGCGGTGTGTTCCTGTGAACGGCGTCCGCCTGTCACCGAGCGCCCCTCACCGCTCCTTGGCTGGCGGCGGCTTCGGCGCAGGCGGATGGACGGCCCGTTGCGCCAGCCCCTCTTTCGCGTAGCCCACCCGTTCGCCCAGGTCGTAGGCCAAAAAGCCCACGCCGACGATGCCCGCAATCAGTAGCGCCAAGCCCGCCACCGGACCGCTCAACACGGGGTACGGCAACGATTCCTTCATTTTGGGGCCATAGAGTCACCTCTCCATAGCTCCGAACGGCTCGGGCAGTGATGTCGCCCTCGCGAAGCCTTGGCGTATTCGGGTTTGTGATGCTCCTAGTCTAGAAAGTACGTACCACAAAACTCAACTCGCCTTACAAATTGGGTACTTGGATTTCCTATATGAGTTTTATGGTATGGCAACAGGCATCAGAACAGCACCCATGGGGTTTGTCGGGCACAGTAAGGATCTGTACCAGAAAAACGTTCGTTTTTCTGACCTTGCATCAGAGATACGGCGTTGTGGCCCAAAAATGAAGGAATCGTTGTCGTACCCCACATTCGGTGGCGTGGGTTCACCGGTGGGTGATCGAACCGGTCGAGGGCTTGTCCCACTCGTTGCTTGGCGTTCCAACAGGAGATTCGCTCCCCGATACCATCCAGCATGGGTGTCGGGTGCGCGCCGCGTACCCGACACGGTTTCGTGGCCTTGGCTTGCATACGCTTCTCCTCATCGCGCGGGCGTGCGCTGGGCAGAATGCGCCTGCGGATCGGGAGTGATCAATCGGGAGAACGGGGTTGGCGCCCGCTGGAGCGCAGAAACCGCGCACAGGGGCCACGGGAGCGCCACAGGGGTTGGATCACGTCAAAAGTCAACCGAGTTTGGGTTGCAACCACGACATCAATGGAACGCAAAACCCGGGTAAGCATCCCCGGCCAGGGCAATCGCATTAAAAA
>DPWB01000004.1:898-2849 GCA_003527885.1 Candidatus Competibacteraceae bacterium | reverse complement strand
ACCAGGCTGAGCTACACCCCGACGGGGGAATGAATCAATAGCGGCGGTCGACCGCAAACCGCGCCAAGCCGATGAGTGCGTCTCTGGCGGGAGACTCCGGGAGCATCGGCAAGCTGGCGATAGCCAGTTCGGCCTCCCGCGCGGCAAGACGCGAAGTATAGTCCAGCGCTCCGGTCGACTCAATAGTGCGGGTCACGATCTCGATTTGCTCCAGGCCACCTCGTTCGATGGCGCCGCGGATCAGCCGGACCTCCTCGGGCGTGCCGTGGCGCATGGCGTGGATCAGCGGTAGGGTCGGTTTGCCTTCGGCCAGATCGTCGCCGATATTCTTGCCCATCTCGGCGCTGGAGCTGCTGTAATCCAGCATGTCGTCGATCAGCTGGAACGCGGTACCCAGGTGGAGGCCATAGCTGGCCAGCGCCAGTTCTTCCTCGCGCGGCCGACCGGCCAGCACCGCGCCGAGCTGCGCCGCCGCCTCGAACAGCTTGGCGGTCTTGCAGTGAATCACCGCCATATAGCGTTCCTCGGTGGTGTCGGGATCGTGGCAGTTCAGCAACTGCATCACCTCGCCCTCGGCGATGGTGTTGGTGGTGTCGGCCATGATGTCCATGACCCGCATACTGCCGATGCCGACCATCATCTGAAACGAACGCGAATACAGGAAATCACCGACCAGCACGCTGGCTTGGTTGCCCCAAATCGCGTTGGCCGTCTCCCGGCCGCGCCGCAAACTGGATTCGTCCACCACGTCATCGTGCAACAGGGTGGCGGTGTGAATGAACTCGACGATGGCGGCGGCGTCGATGTGTTGTCGGCCGAGATAACCGCACGCCTGGGCCGCCAGCAGCACGGTGACCGGCCGCATCCGCTTGCCGCCGCCGTCGATGATATAGCCCGCCAACTGATTGATCAGCGCCACATCGGAATGGAGCTGGCGGCGGATCAGGGCGTTGACGGCTTGCAGGTCGTCCGCGATGGGGGCGCGGATTTGTTCGATAGTCATGGGAGGCGACGGCTTGGAAGAAAACCCCTGTCATGCTACGGATTGGCTGCGACAGGGTCAAGGCGGCGGCCTAAGCGGCGCTGGCGTCTGGAATTTGTTTGACCTCGACCGACCGTGCGACTAGAATTTCACCCCTTTAGTCGGGCGGCCGAGTCGTTTTGGAGAACTCATCAATGTACGCTGTCATCAAAACCGGGGGCAAACAATACCGGGTGGCCGAGGGCCAGACCCTCAAAGTCGAAAAGCTCGATGTCGGGGAAGGCGCTTCCGTGGACTTCGACACGGTGTTGATGATTGCCGACGGTGATCGGATCGAGGTCGGCTCGCCCTACATTGAGGGCGCGCGGGTGAGCGCCACGGTGAAATCCCAAGGGCGCGGTCCCAAAATCCGAATCATCAAGTTCCGCCGCCGCAAGCACTACCGTAAGACGCAGGGTCACCGGCAAAGCTTTACCGAATTGCGGATCGGCGGCATCAGCGGATCAGCCGCTTCAGGGCCGCAAAAAGCCGAAGCGCCGGTTTTGCAAAAAACGGAAGCGGCGTCCGTTCAGGAGGACTGAAACATGGCACACAAAAAAGCGGGCGGCAGCAGCCGTAACGGTCGCGATTCCCAGGCCCAGCGCTTGGGCGTCAAGTTGTTCGGCGGCCAGTTGGCGATACCGGGCAACATCATCGTCCGGCAGCGCGGCACCAAATTCCATCCGGGCGCGAACGTGGGTTGCGGCAAGGATTACACCCTGTACGCCAAGGTCGAAGGCCATGTCACCTTCGAGACCAAGGGGCCGTTCAACCGCAAATATGTGAGCGTCTACCCGGCGCAGCAGTAAGCCGGAAGTCCGGGCGCAGCGAAAGCCCCGCACGGGGCTTTTCTTTTGGGTCCGGTTCGAGGAGGACGCCATGAAATTCGTCGATGAAGTGACCATCCGGGTCGAGGCCGGCGACGGCGGC
>DPWB01000004.1:0-670 GCA_003527885.1 Candidatus Competibacteraceae bacterium | reverse complement strand
CGGGTCGAGGCCGGCGACGGCGGCGACGGCGGCGTCAGCTTCCGGCGCGAGAAGTACGTTCCCTTCGGCGGTCCCGACGGCGGCGACGGCGGCGACGGCGGCAGCATCTACCTGCAAGCCGACGCCGAACTCAACACCCTGGCGGATTATCGCTACACCCGGCTGTTTCGGGCCGAGCACGGCCAGAAAGGCAAGGGGGCCAATTGCACCGGTCGCGGCGGCGTCGATCTGAACATCGTGGTGCCGGTCGGGACGCTGGCCCACGATGTCGAAACCGGCGAGTTGATCGGCGATCTGGTCGAAGCCGGCCAGCGTTTGTTGGTGGCGCAAGGCGGTTTTCACGGCCTTGGCAACACCCGCTACAAGAGCAGCACCAACCGTGCCCCGCGCCAGTCCAAGCCTGGCACGCCGGGCGAAGCGCGCGATCTGCGGCTGGAATTGAAAGTGATCGCCGATGTCGGCTTGCTGGGGATGCCGAACGCCGGCAAATCCACCCTGATCCGCGCGGTGTCCGCCGCCCGGCCTAAAGTCGCCGATTATCCCTTCACCACCTTGCATCCCAACTGTCTCTTATACACATCTCCGAGCCCACGAGACCGTACTAGATCTCGTATGCCGTCTTCTGCTTGAAAAAAAAAATGAGGAGAAGAAATAGACAAATGAATATCAC
>DPWB01000300.1 GCA_003527885.1 Candidatus Competibacteraceae bacterium | reverse complement strand
GTCTCCCTTTTTTTCAAGCAGAAGACGGCATACGAGATCTAGTACGGTCTCGTGGCCTCGGATAGGTGTATAAGAGACTGCGGCGGCCCCGGCTCCTGCGGCGGCCCCGGCTCCCGCGGCTCCCGCAGCCCCGGCGGCCCCGGCCCCGGCTCCGGCTACCGCGCCGAAGAAGTAAGTAAATGGTTGGATCGATGTAATCTGTTGAAAGGTTACGGCGGGCTGGTCTCGCCGTAACCCTCGGCGGACAGGCTGAAGGCGCTTGCTTTCAGACCAGAAACTTCAAGGGAAGCTATCGGCGGGACCAGCAGCGCCGTGGCGCTTTCGCCAGCTTGAGATTCTTGACCGAATGGTCGGCAACCGGCCTATCGTCAACTCAGCAGCAGCCGAATTTTTTTTCCCAAATCAGCTTTACGGTAAGGCTTGAGCAGTACGTCCACGCCTTCAACCTGATGGCCGTCGCCAATTAGGGCGTGTTCGGTATAGCCGGAGGTATAGAGCACGCGCAACTTGGGGTAGCGGCGTTGTGCTTCGCTGGCCAGTTTGACGCCATCCATTTGGCCCGGCATGATGATATCGGTGAACAGCAAAACGATTTCGGGAGTCGTTGCCAGCACCTGCAATGCCGTTTCTGCATCGGCCGCCTGCAAGGGATCGTAACCCAGCCCGCGCAAGGCATTCACCGCGAACAACCGCACTTCGGCGTCGTCTTCGACGACAAGAATGATCTCACCTTGGCCGCGCAGGGATACATCGACCGTGTGAGGCTCATGGAGGGCCTGGACCGACCTTTCGATGGTGGGTAGATAAAGCCGAACTCGGGTACCCTGATTGGGTTGGCTGTCGATGGTGATGTGTCCGCCGGATTGTTTGACCAAACCGTACACCATGCTGAGCCCCAGCCCGCTGCCTTTGCCGGTTTCCTTGGTGGTGAAAAACGGCTCGAAGGCGCGCTCCAGCACTTGGGGCGTCATTCCCACACCGGTGTCGCTGACGACTAACACGACATAAAGTCCAGCCTGCATGTCGGCTTGCTGCGTCGCGTAGTCTTCCTCGATCAGGATGTTAGCGGTTTCCAGGGTGAGTTCGCCGCCGTTGGGCATGGCGTCGCGGGCATTGATGACCAGGTTGAGCAAAGCGCTCTCCAGTTGGTCGGGATCGACCAGTGTATTTAGTAAATCGTTGTCTAATAAGGTATTAATTTGGATGTTGGCGCCGAGCGTGCGCCGCATCAGCTCCAGCATCCCAAGCGCTAGCTTGTTTAGATCGGTCGGCTGCGCCAGCAACGGTTGATGGCGCGAGAAGGCCAGCAGCCGGCGAGTCAGGTGGGTGCCTCGATCCACGGCCTTCAGGGCTTGTTGGGCGAGCTCGTGCAGCCGGGGTTGCGCGGTCAACTGTTCGTGCAACAGTTCCAAATTGCCCATGATCACGGCGAGCAAGTTGTTGAAATCATGGGCGATACCGCCGGTCAGTTGGCCGATGGCCTGCATTTTCTGGGCTTGCCGCAGTTGGGCCTCGCCGGATTTGCGCTTGGTGATGTCGTGGGCCACCACGATCGCCGCCGCCTTGTTGTCGAACTTCACATCCAGCGGCGCGGTTCTGGATTCGAACCAGCGCAATCCCGAAGCGGTTTGTAGTTCGTATTCGGCGATTTGAATTTGCTGGGTTTCCAGGGCGCGCCGGATGATGTCGTAAAAAAAATCCGCCATTTCGGTCGAATAGACTTCATGCAGAAGCCGGTCACGGAGGGGCGTGATGCCGATGGTGGCTTGTTTGGGTTCGGTGTCCGGTGCTTCGCGCCGGCGGCGTGAATCCGGCGCGCGAGGCGGCGGGTTGACGGGCAGGTCGTGACTCGGGGCAATGGTGGCGGCGGCGCGATTCTGGCCCGCCGCCAGAATTTCGCGGTAGCGGCCGTCCTCATCGACCACGAAAACCAGATCGGGAATGGCGCGGGTCATGGCGCGCAGCCGCGCTTCGCTTTCCCGCAGCGCGATTTCGGTTTGGTTGCGGACGCCGATTTGATAAGTCAGAACCTGGTTGAGCGTGGCCAAATCGGTGGTGCGTTCGGTCACCCGTTGTTCCAATAACGCATTGGCTTCACGCAATTTTTCCTGGGTCTGCTGCATGGAGGCCCGCAGCAAGTTGAACGAGCCGATGAGTTCGCCGAGCTCGTCACCGCTGGCGATGGGGATGTCCTCGTGCAAACGTCCCGCCGCCAGCTGTTGGATCGCTTCGACCAGCGAGTCAATCGGTCGGGCCAGCGCGTCGGCGCGCCGTTTGGAAATGAGATAAGCCGCTGACAGCAACGCTAGAATCAAGAAAGCTAGGCTCCAGACAACGAAGACTTTAGCGAGCAGGTCATGCGTGGCCAGTACGGCCATAAGTAGCACGCCCAAACCGATCAAAACGAGGGACGGGGGCGAAACGAGGCGTTGACGGATCGGCGGCGAGTTTGGTCGGACGGAATTTGCGGTCACAACACGTAGCGTTCCATTCCAGGGGTTCGGCTGAGGAATGCGGAGGCTGTGTGGTTTCAAGCGGCCCGTCAATTTCCGAGCGCGGCGCGCAGGTGGGCCAGCGTGACGGGTTTGACCATAACATTGACCCGGTGCAATCCTTTGAATTCCGCCAGGGTTTTTGCATCCCGCGCATAATCGGGATTGAAGCCGGTGGTGATGATCAAATCGGAGGTATAACCCTGTTGCAATAACCAGAGCAACAGCTCGTTGCCATCCAGATCCGGAATGACCATGTCAAGAATGATCAGGGTCGGTTGGAAATCGGCATAGTTTTTTTGAAAATCCAAACCGTTGGTGGTCACCCGGACCTCGTAACCGAGATCTGAAGCCACCCGGCGAATGAACTCACCGAAGTCTGGCTCATCATCGACAATCAGCAGGCGTTTATCGCTCATCGAGGCAGGTCCGGTCGTTGGGTTAGCGGATGGCCTTGAGAATACCATTTTATGATGCAACGCATCACCAGCAAGCTTAAGGAACTGATTTTGAGGACGCTTTGTTTTGTCTGGTTGGGACGGTGGCGCGAAACGATCTTCGGGGGTAAAGCTTTGCTGTCAGTTTAGCATCGCGGGCAGGGGATGGGGCTGGCTTCAGAACGGGCGATAGCCCACACCCCAGTTGACGCTGTTGCCGGCCGGGCGTTAGCATCATGGTAAATCCGACATGGGTTCCCGAGGGCTTTCTTTCGGCTCCAAGGGGATCAAAAGGGAATCTGGTGCGACGGCCCCGGCCGCCCATTCCAGAGCTGCCCCCGCAACTGTAAACCTGTCTCTTATACACATCTCCGAGCCCACGAGACCGTACTAGATCTCGTATGCCGTCTTCTGCTTGAACACAAAATAAAAAACACAAGACCACGAGACGGATCTAGAGC